>JAOZRQ010000036.1:6318-23781 GCA_029940115.1 Desulfobacterales bacterium | reverse complement strand
GACAAATCCGAACCCGAAAGCGGCGGATTTGCCAATCCGCCGAGAGCATCATGGGGAAGCTCGGTCCGGACCTGTCCCCGACATCTTTCTCGTTGCGAGGCTCCGCTTCGCAACGCATTCATGAAGGCTCCGCCTTGAGTGTCGATCCCTGATTGCCACAATCCCTCCCATATCACCCTTCTGGAATTTTCTGCTCTCTCCCAAGCAACATGACATCGGATTCCAAGATGGAATGGATGCCATGGAATCCGTCCCATCCTCTGACCCGTCGTCATCTCCCTTCCCGTTGCGAGGCTTTGCCTTGCATGCCGAGGTCCAGCCGTGATTGGCACGGCAAAGCCATCCCTCCCCTCATCCCTCATCTCTCTCCGTATCGCCCCTCTGGAATTTCCGTGTCTCCGCCAGTCCGGTAGATTTTCCAATAGGCGGGCCTATTCCTCTCCATCGACAAAAGAATTGCTGATTATAACGAATTTAGGGGATCCCGTGCTCGTACCCGACGCGAGCCTTCAGGGTGCCGGCTCAAGCGCCAAAAGAGCTCAAGCAGGGGAGTGCAGGAAGGGCGGTCTCATTGCCTTTCAACCTCAATGACTGAGCAACCCTTCTTGCGTCTCATTCCCTTCAGTATCAAGGAAAACTTGAAATGTCAAAAAAAATGTCGCTTTCGGAAGGAAAGCTGTTGACATCCGACATCCCAAGCGTTCTCGTTTGCAGGGTCGAGCGGCATCTTTTCAATCAGTCACGAGTTGCAAATGGGAGTGTCCGCCTTCGGGGGGCATTGACATGCGAGTCATGCCAGTGCCTGCATTGGCGGGCCAGAGCCAGACCGAGCAGCAGATTGTCCAAACTGCCAAAGTGGCACGATTTTTCGAATCGTGCCGGAAGATGTGGGTGAGACTTTTGCCCCCCATTGTCTGAACTGTGATTCGTGTGATTTTTGTGATTGCCATGATTTTTTTCCCATGGCCTGAACTGTGATTCGCGTGATTGAAACCACTAAGGATGGTTCATGAGAAGGATTGGCCATGCATCTCTTTCGGCCTTCTTTGGAACTACTAAGGATGGGTTTATAAGAAGGATTGGCCATGCAATTTATCTTCTTCCATTGTTCGAATCAAGATTTGTGATCCTTGGTTTGTTCAGGGTGTCACATATGATGATTCCCGTCAGGTATCAATGAGAGCTCAACCAAGGGAGTGCAAAAAAGGCGGTCTCGTTGCCCTTCGATCTTTGGTGGTTCAAGATCCATTGTCTTCATGACCCAATGAACTGAGCAGCCTTTTTTGCGTCTTGAACCGCAGTCAACGCTGACAAACGTGGATTCCACCCTTCGACAAGCTCAGGGAGCAGCGTCCGTTGCTTCCAGTTCCAACGACCACCATTTTTGACTTGAGTGCACTTGCAGGGTGAATTTTCAGCAAGCGCGCCCGCACCCCGTTCCGTTACATAAAGCTTCCGGGTGTCAGCCAGACGAGGAAAATGGAGGAGGCCAACCGGGCCGACTGTTCCGTTACATAAAGCTTCCGGGTGTCAGCCAGACTTCCGGCAGCGTGGCAACAACTGTAGACACCACGTTCCGTTACATAAAGCTTCCGGGTGTCAGCCAGACATAAATAAGGTTATGATACTCAAGGTATCGTTCCGTTACATAAAGCTTCCGGGTGTCAGCCAGACAAAACCAAGGTGGAGTCATCAGCAGCGCAGACATAAGTTCCGTTACATAAAGCTTCCGGGTGTCAGCCAGACAAGAATCCTGTGTACATTAAAACAAAAATCATGTTCCGTTACATAAAGCTTCCGGGTGTCAGCCAGACGGATATCTTGTCTCCACAGAAGAAGCCATCGAAGTTCCGTTACATAAAGCTTCCGGGTGTCAGCCAGACTTTTTCTATGCTTGCTAATAAGGTTTTTATAAGCGTTCCGTTACATAAAGCTTCCGGGTGTCAGCCAGACTCATATGTAAGAACGATGAGTTTATGGACAAAAAGTTCCGTTACATAAAGCTTCCGGGTGTCAGCCAGACATGAAAGATATGGCAAAGGAAAACGAGTACACAGTTCCGTTACATAAAGCTTCCGGGTGTCAGCCAGACAGGAACTACTGATAATCCAAATCAATTATGTTCCGTTACATAAAGCTTCCGGGTGTCAGCCAGAAAGCCGTCATCACATCCCACATAGATGGTTCCGTCCGCGCCTGCGGCCGGTGATGATGAAACCTTTCCGCCCAGTTGCGCCTTCCAGAGAAATCTTCCGGGAAGCGAACTGCTGAAGGCCAGGGTCACTGTATTCACATCTTCGAGACCGCCGGTGTCCGTGACAGTCAGTCTGAACTGAATCTCCGTGCCGTCGCTGACTCCGTCGGGAGCGTCAAAGGTCGGAGACTCGGCACCGGCATCTGAGAGAGAGACTTTCGGGCCTGCGGTCTGTTCCCAGAGATATGCCCCGATGCCGTCATCCGAATCCCATGAACCCGAGCCGTCCAGGGTCACTGCGTCTCCGCTGCTGATCATCTGAAAGACACCCGCGTTTGCGACCGGCGGATCATTTCCGTCCAGAACTGTGACGGTGAGGCCTTCTCATAGCTGCCTCCGTGACTGTCGCTGACCCGGACACGGACGCGGTAAGCTGCCTGAATGGCATCGCTCAGCACAGCAGCGGTTACGAGTTTCCCGTCCCTGATGGCAAAGTATCCGTTGTCGTCCGACCCCTGACCTCCCACCAGCATGTAGCTGAAATGCTCATCTGCGTCCGGATCATCCGTGGACAGCTCGCCCACCGCACTCCCTGGCGGAGCGTTCTCCATGACATCTGTTGAAGGGATAGAGATGTCCGATGGCACTGTGTTGGGCGTGGCCACCGTGACGGTCTCGGAGTAGTCACTGGTTCCCGCGCTGTTCACCACCCGCACCCGGTAGTAGTAGGTGGTGTTGGCCGCCAGTCCGTTCAGATCAGCCTGTCCGGCGTGCCGGAAACCTCCACAGTCTCGTTAAAACGCACGGTGATCGTCAGGCTCTCTCCCTGGGTGTAAACATCATCCGAATCTTCCGAACTCACATCTGCCACGACCGGTCCGGTCTCGTCCACCACAATGTCATGGGAAGCGGACAGAGACCAGTTTCCCACGGTATCCCGTTCCTGGACATACAGCCTGTAAGTTCCCTCGGGCAGATCCTCGGTGTGGGAGAGGTCGGATGTCTCAGGCTCTCCGGACAGGTCATTGTCATCCAGCCGGAAACGGTATTTTCCAGCGCTGTCCGGACTGCCGCCAGAGGTCCAGGTCCAGTTCGGTATGGGCGCGGGGGTGGCTCCGATTACCGTGGGGGCGGACGGTGCCGCTGTGTCAACGATCACTGCGAATGTTCCGGAAGCAGACCAGTTGCCCAGTGCGTCCCGCTCCTGAACATGGAGGGTATGCGCCCCGTCGCCCACGGTGTATATGGTGCCGTCAGCTCCTATGGTTGGGAAACCCCACTTGTACGCCCATTCCGTCCTTTCGTAAGAACTATTGTATACTGACGCGGTAAATGACCATTTTTCTGTTCCGTCAGGGTTGATGGCATAAATTTTCCCAGGGGGCCCGTCTACCTCTGAGGCGTGCCCCGAAGCTCCGAGGTATATGGTGCCGTCAGATGCTATGGATGGTCCCATAATGTACAAGGACTCACCTATAGGGAATGACGACCATTTTTCCTTCACAGGGCCGTCCGGCCCCTTATAGTCGCTACGGCCAGTGCATTGGGCATCATGCCCGTACATGGGCCAGGGATGCTCCGCCCAGGCCGCAGATGCCATTTCCACAAGAATAATCACACACAAAATCTGAGTTAGTTTTTCATGTTAAGCACTCCTTTCTTTTTTAAAATTAGTGTCCGAAGTTTGTATGTTAGGCAAATAAGCTTTTTATTTGCATGTTTCCCAAGATCCTGCCAGTCTCATCCCAGGCTGTGTCTTTCAATGTCCGTCCGGCAAAGGGGATTTGCAATCCCGTCCGGAACATTCGTTGTCAGTCATCGGCAAATGTTTCGGACGGGGTTGCAAACCCCGGCAAAGGGACTTCATACTTCATTACATGCAACTGTTGTGCCAACAATGCTGTCCTGCTGTATTTTTTTGCTGCTCCCCCGGATTCAAAGGGCTTATCAGCATGGGAGGACATGTCCTGAAAATAGGGGCTGCAAGGGAGTGTGTCAGAATGACACATCGCATTTGAGGGGGATCACAGGCTGTATGAGAAAAAACAGGTAATAAATTCGGAGGGTTGCAAATGTGTCAAATTGACACATTTTATGTGTCAATCTGACACAATGCTGTTGAAACCCGGAACCGCTTCATGCGAAACTGCAAGTTCCGCACTCCAAGGAGTGCCAGGGAGTGCCAAACTTGTAGTTTGGCAGGGAGTGGCAGGGAGTGCCAAACTTGTAGTTTGGCAGTGCGAAACATGCGAAACTGCAAGTTCCGCACTCCCTGCGAAACTGCAAGTTCCGCACTCCCTGCGAAACTGCAAGTTCCGCACTCCCTGCGAAACTGCAAGTTCCGCACTCCAGAGCGACAAACATTTTGTTGAAAGCTTCACCCAAGCCTGTGTTTGGCAAGTTTGCGATACAAGGTTTTCCGGGGAATCCCCAATTGTTCGGATATCCGTGTGCGGTTGCCGTCGAACTGTGAAAGGGCCTTCTTCAGGACCCGGCGTTCAAAAGCTTCTGTGATCTCCTGGAAGGTGCGTCCCTCGGGGAGCAGTATGGCTGTATCTCCGAGGGGTTGCTCTTTATGTTTCTCCAGAACTGGCCCGTTCAGTTCCACCTCCCCGGTTGCCAGATATCGCCGCAGCTCATTGAAAAGTTCGCGCACATTTCCGGGCCAGTCATAAGCCCTGAATCTTTCCATCAGTTCCCGGGGAATCATCCGAGACCCGGCTTCGGTCCGGTCCAGAAAATGGGTGACGAGCAGGGGAATGTCCTCTTTGCGCCGGCGTAGCGGCGGCATTTCCAGAGCGATCACATGAACGCGCTGGAAAAAGTCCTCCCGCATCTCTCCGTTCCGGACCATGTCCCTGAGTTCCCGGTTGGTCGCGGCGATGATCCGGACATCGGCCTTGAGTTGCCTGCAAACTTCATATCCGGAGATCCCGGGCATCATGATGTCAAGCAGAATCAGATCCGGAGGTTTCAGCCGCACAAGTTCCATGACTTGGAGACCTGATTGCAGGACTCGCGTTCGGTATCCTTTTGTGTCCAAAATTTCTATCAGAAGATGCAGATTCGCGGGATTGTCATCCGTAATCAGGATATCGGGCATATTCTCATAATCATTCATGTCGGATGTTCCTCATATTTGATCTTCAAGTTTTTTAACATGCATGTGAACGTGCATGTGAACGTACTCGTGAGCGTACCCGTGAAAGTGAATGTTCACGAACACATGCGCCCCCTCAAGATCCCCTTCTCCTGAAGATATGCTTCAAGTCTGCTCTCGAATCCGTGCTTGCTGAAAAAGGCCAATCTGCGCCTTGCCGAAAAAACGGCTCCCTTAACCCTTAACCCTTAACCGTTAACCCTTAACCCTTAACCGTTATGTCACGCCACCTTTCTCGGTGAATTTGAGCGCGTTGTTCAGCAGATTGATCAGCACCTGCCTGAGTCTGACCGCATCGGCTCGGATGCGACGCGGCAGTTCCCCGGAACAGTCAAACACCAGTTGCAGCCCCTTTTTGTCTGCCTGCATGCGGAACATCGCTCCCAATTCAAAAAGCATGTCATGCAGGTCAAAGTCGCCCTCATCAAGAGTGATGCGTCCGACTGCTTTTCAATCCGGGCTTGGGCATGTTCCACGGCACTGATGGCATTTTGGTATTCTCCTCTCATCAATTCGGTACGAGCCATGTTGATCATCACTTTTGACTTCAATGAGAATGACCGGTTTTCCTCTTCGATCCGGGCTGGCTGTCCGATGACCGCGAGAGATTCCTGATACGCTTTCATCGCACCTCTATAATTTTTGCTGATCGCACGGATATTCCCCAAGTTGTTCAGGAGACTGGCAATGATCAGGGAATTTTCACTCACGCGCGCTTGGGTCAGACCTTCTTTCACATATTTGATTCCCCCCTTCATATCCCCGAGAAGCAGATGAAGGTCCCCGAGAGTGCTGAAAAACAGCGCCCTGTCACAGGGAGCCGCCACCTCCTCCGCAAGCGGCAACACTTTGCGAAGGGCGGCCTGTGCTTTCCGGTAATGTCCGAGTGCGCTGTAAGCATGGGAAAGGATGACCAGATCCGGAATACTGGGTTCCCTGTTTTCCAATGATCGCACCGTGTCTGCAAAATCACCTCTGGCAAAGTGTTCCCATTCCGCTTTCGGAAAGGCTGGAAATGAGGGAGGAACCGTCAAGAGAGACATTTGTTGCCTCAATCATGAAGTTGCCTGCGTTTCCTGTGCCCAGATCGGTCTCCAGAATCAGTTTGGTTCCCTGTTTTTTATCTCCGGAGGAGAGTGAGACCGTATCTGCCTGGATGGTGATATTTCCGGTATTCCCCTCTTGATAAGAGATGCAGGATATCAGGGTGTCCTCCATAGAGACAGCAGGGGCTTGAACAAAAAAATCAGCCCCGTTCCCACTCCCATTGGTGTCGGCCCGGATGTTCACGTCAATCAGACTGATCCGATCTGTCGCGTTGAATGTGACACTCCCGCGGTTGCCTTTGGCCTTATTAGCATTGAATCTCATCAAAGTGTTTGTGACGGACAGCTCATCCGTCTGGATATCGGTCACGCTGCCGTCCTCATATCCATAATTCTCGGCTGTGACCTGACTGTCCGTCATGATAAACTTTCCCCCGCGAATGAACATGTTCCCGTTCGGGCTACCGTCCAAGTCGAGTTCGGATCCGCCAGAGAACTTGCCCATGGTCCCGTCCAAGACAACCTCGGCCCAGACAGGCAAGGCTGTGATGATGAAAAACAAAACTGTGATCATCACTCTTTCCTCCGTCTTTTCGGACTTGGTTATACCATACCTAATAGCTATCATTCCTGTGTTTCAGACAACAACGGCATTCCTCCCCACAGGCTTAACAAAGCGTAAGCCCGTGCCTTCCGGAGGGTGATCTGTCCGTATCGCTTCTGGAGGTCTTCCAAAGTCCGCACCTCATCGGGGGTAGCCGCGCCTGATGACTGACGCTCACTGAGACATTAGCCCTATCCTAAAGTTGTGAAAGAATCAATCCGGCGAGAGCGTCGGGAGAGAATCTAATCCCCGGCACCCCATTCCGCGCCGTGGATCGTTCCATGGTGGCCGTTTCCGGATCGGTCCCACAGGATTTCATCCGGCTCGTTCATGGGCCAGTATGCCACCAATCCCTCCTCATCACCGCTCAGGCTGCTGTTCATTGCCGCCTGAATCTGTTCATCTGTACGGATCACATTCCATAATCGGAGGTCCTTAATGTAACCTGGAAAATATTCGTCAATATCTCCATAGCTGGTCCCTATGCGACAATGAGGGGCAAAAGAGGGGAATGCCTTTTCCTGTATGCCTTCCCCCGCATATTCTCCGTTCACATAAAATTTGACATACCCGTCGGGTCCATTTCTCAATACCCATGCCAGATGATGCCATTTGCCGATTTTAATCACAAAGTCGCTCTCGACCCAACCATTCTCATCATCCCAGTATGAGAATCTTTCAGACCAATCTTTGCCTGCATAAACATTCATTTCATCATCACCAAAGCCGAACGCAGCAGGATCCCCTTGGGCATCCGTCTTATAAATCCAAGCTTCCACGGTGATCTGATCTTCGGGAGCAATGCCATGCCCCACATCAACATAGTCATCCTTCCCGTCAAAGTGGAGGGCATAGTTCGACGCGATCATAGCGCATGTCTCATCGCACGGATCATTCTCCGCCGCGTCATCATAAACGGCCCTGACGGTATAGCAATATGAATTGCCAAAAATGGTATCCGCGTCACGAGTCAGGATCTTCGAGGTTTCGGAAACATCTGTGGTCTTCATGTCGATCTGTGTGCCGTTACGCCGGATGACATAATCGCTCAGACCGCTGGCAAGCCCCGGGCGTTCCCATATCAGCCGGATGCCTCCATCCGAATCAGGAATGACTTTCAGATGTTTCGGAATCCTGCCGAGTCTCTCCGTAGGCACGCCTTCAGTCCACCCCGCGCCGTAAATCGCACCGTCACGGCCGTTTCCGGAGTTGTCGGCAAGCGTGGTTTCATTCATGGCCCAGTATGCGGCCAGTCCGTCCTCGTTGCCGGTCAGACCGGTAAACATCCAGGATCGGATCTCCCCGCGTGTACGGGCCACGCGCCATATACGGACTTCATCTGTGGCTCCTTTGAAGTTGTCTTCATAATCGCCTGTCCCGTCTTGGGCCATGTTGATATCTAATCCGCTGTTCATATCCCCGATTGAGGAGATATCCGCCTCCTCTGTTTTGTCGCCATCCTGAAAAACCGTCATTTTTCGATTTTCCCGATCAATCACCATGGCGAGATGGTGCCATTCTCCGTCAAAGATCGTGCCGCATTCTATGTCCTTTCGATTTGTTCCGTCTCCGATGCTCACTTTCCAAGTCTCCTCGGTCTGGGCAAAGACAAATCCCTTGTTTCTTCCCGAACGCCAGTCCTTGTCGGAAATGATGGCCGGGTCATATCGGTATTCATCAGGTCTTGCCCAGAGTTCGATGGTGAAGCTCTGATCCGCGATGAATTCCAAGCCGGAATCCTTTGAAATCCCCACATGATGATCTGTGCCGTTGAATGTGATCGCATAGTCGGATGCGATCAGGGTGCAAACCTCATTGGAAGAATCACCTTCGCGGCTGTCATAAAGGGTTTCAACCGTATAGCAGTATGAATCGCCTGAAGCGACATCCGTGTCATGCCAGATCTGCCAGACCTCCGAGGTTTTTGGAACCTCGAAGGTCTTTCCGTCGTCACGCGTGACTTTGTACCCGATCAGATCCTCAGCAAGCCCTGGCATCTTCCAGTTCAGCCTGACCCCGGCATCGGATCCGGCAACTTTCAGAAACTGCGGGGCCATGGCCAGTTGATCCGGCAACATGCCTTTGGCATATGTCACGTCAACAATCGTTCCGTGATTGCCGTTCCCGGATCGGTCCGTCAGCGCGGTCATATGCCAGTCATCCGAGGTCCACCAGCCTGCCAGCCCATCCTCGTCACCGTTCAGGCGGGAATACATTGCGGATCGGATTTCCGCGTCTGTCCGGGATCTGTTCCAGATGCGAATCTCCTGTATTATGCCTGTGAAGTACAAGTCCTCAAAGGCTCTGCCGATGTCAACCGTCCCATCGCCTTGAAACGCATAATGTCCATCCTCGGACGCATCCAGAACCCCGTTGACAAATATCGCCTGCTCTCCCACAGGCCCTTCGGTGCGGGTATGGCACCATGCCATTATGATACCACACATTTTCCGAAAGGATGGTGTTCCCCTCAAGATCGTTGGCGTCTTCGGGTTCATCATGCCTGAAACTCATGTACGGTCTTCGGTGGGTTCCGATGCCGAGGAACAATCCGGGCAACACGCCCAGGACCGGCTGACGCGCCTCAAACCCGCCAGGCCTGATCCAGGCTTCCACAGTGAAGGTGCCGAATCTCACCCCCAGACGGTCCGCGGCCCTCAACTCGACATAATCGTCCTGCCCGTCAAAGGTCATCGTGTATGCGGACGCGATATCCGCGCAGGCCCGATCAGAGGGATGACCTTCTCCTTTGTCGTCATATACCGCGGTCACCGTGTAACAATAGGAATGATCCAAAAGGAGATCCCTGTCATTGTATGTCCAGATTTCGGGGATTTCGGAAACTTCGGACGTCATCATCTCATTGATTTTCACCTGATCCCGATAGATGGTGTATGCCTGAATGCCGTTTCTGCGGCTCGGATTTTTCCAACTCAGATTCACGGTGCGATCCAGACTCACGACGGCTTTCGGAAATAGCGGGGTTCTGCCTCCTTCGGCAAGTGGCACACCTTCAACCCATTCTGGGCCGTGAGGGACTCCGTCATTGCCATTGCCGGTTCTGTCGCTCAACACGCTTTCGGACCGTTCTTCCATGGTCCAGTATCCGGCAAGCCCTTCCTCATCCCCAGTCAGTCTCTCATACATGGTCCTCTGAATCTGCTGGATCGTCCGGGCAGTGCTCCAGGTACGGATTTCATCTGCTAGACCTTTGAAGTAAATGCTGTAGGCCCCAGTGCCGTCCTGAGCGATATTGATATTCAGTCCGCTGGTCATATCTCCTATCAGGGAAATATCGTCCTCGCCTTTTTTATCCCCATCCTGAAAAATCCTCAGTTTCCGGCTTTCCCGATCCACGACCATGGCCAGGTGATGCCATTTTCCGTCACTGATAACGCCGATATTGTTTATATCCTTCCGATTTGCTCCGTCTCCGATATTCACTTTCCATACATTGTCAATCTGGGCAAAGACAAACCCCTTGTTTCTTCCCGAATCCCAGTCTTTGTTGGAGATAATGGCCGGGTCATCCCGCATTTCAGGGACCTTCACCCATAGCTCGACTGTGAAACTCTGATCCGCTGAAAATTCAAGTTCCGCGCCCCCGGCGTAGTCATCTTCGCTGTCAAATGAGAGCGCGCGATCAGCACAGACGCTTCGTTGGAGGGGCCACCCTCATCACCTGTCTCATAAACCGCCCGAACGGTGTAGCCATAGTTGCCGTATTCCGTTCCCGGATCCGCGGCATAAACGGTCTCTGTTATGAGTTCCGTGTTCACCTTCATCTCTTCGCAATACAGATTGTATCCCTGCAATCCCTCTGTTTTCAGCGGTTCACACCAGTTCAGTCTGATTTTGCCCTCATGGATATCCGCATTCAGACACGCGAGCTCGGCATCAATAATCGTGACAAACGCGGGCGCGCCTATTTTCGCGCCCCCTTTGGAATTGCCCAGCATCAGTTTCAGAGTTTCATCTCCTTCGGGCAGCGTATCGTCCAAAAGGGAGACTGAAAAGGTCTTGGTCGTCTCTCCCTCTTCAAATACCAGGAATCCGGAGGCTCTGGTGTAATCTTCATCAACACCAGCGGTCTCATCATTTGTCGCATAATTGGCACTGATTCTTCCGGTCGCGCTCAGTTCTCTGACCACTGTAATGACGACGCTGCCGTCAGATTCGACACCCACGTAAGCCTCAGCACTGAATCTCAGGGTACCGGGGTCATTGTCGTTCACATCAATATTGCCACTCCCTGAATTCCAGCCTTCTGCTGAAGCTGTAATTGTGACGGTCTTAGACCCGTCAATCTCAGAATCCTCGATAACCGTAAGATCGAAACTCGCGGACGCTTCTCCCGAAGGAATGGTCACGCTCTCCGGCACAGTGATTTCCGAAGGGGTGTCTGATGAGAGATGAACAACCATGTCCGAAACAACAGTCCCCGGAACGAACAGAGTTCCAGCATCAGAGAGAACTCCATCTTCCTCTGAGACCGCTTCTGTATCAAAAGAGAGTCTCAGTTCTCTGACTTCGTTGTCGCTTATCGCAATGGTATCTTCCCCGGAAGTCCAGCCGGCAAGGGATGCGGTGATGACGACAGTCTGTGTCTCGTCAATCTCCATATCATCCGCGATCATCAGGTCAAAGACTGCGGATGTCTGACCCGAGGGGATGGTGACGTGATTTCACTGGTATCATCTGAAATCAGGGAGATTGAGACCCTCTTATCCACAGCTTGGCTGACAAGGATCATACCTTGAAGCATAACGTCCCCCTCGGTCGCGGTTTCGAGCAGCGTGACAACCAGAGCGGTCGCCTCATTGTCAATGATTTGGATAAGCTCCATGGCTGAGGAATATCCGGAGGCCGACGCGGTGACGCTGATTTTCGGAGACCCGTCCAGAAGGGGATCATCAATCACCGTGAGATCAAACCGAACCGAGGTCTGCCCCTCAGGTAGGGGCACAGGTCGAAATTTTTCGACCTGTGCGGTTTGGGTCAGCGGCAAGCGGACCTTCCCAAGAAAAACTTTTGCCAAGCACTTACAAACTTTGAACAGACAATTGATGAGTGGCAATTTCATGGAGTCTGTCCAAGTCAGCAAAGGTCATTTATGGTCATCTGAAAGCAGAGAGATATCTATAATGTGAAAATTATAACCCATCAAAAATATTACTTTTTTCTTGACATTCGCTCTTGAAACAGGATAAAAGCAGAGTTCATACATTGTTTATCAAAATTGTCAGTTGCAATTTTCAAATGGGTCGTGACAACGACTTGCAACGGACAACTGGCAACTGACATGGAGGAACATTATGGACAAGATTTTGAGAATTGACATGGGAGCAGCCGACGGCCCCAAGACCAGCGAGAGCCCGTTGGGCGATTATGCGGGTCTCGGCGGCCGGGCCATGACCTCCACGATTGTCTCCAAGGAGGTCCCGCCGCTGTGCCATCCCCTCGGGGAGGACAACAAACTGGTCATCTCGCCGGGTCTGTTGAGCGGCACCGCGGCCGTCGTGTCGGGGCGTCTGTCGGTGGGGTGCAAAAGTCCCCTCACCGGCGGCATCAAAGAGGCCAATTCGGGCGGACAAGGGGCCCAGGTGCTGGCCAGACTCGGATACGCGGCCATTGTGCTGGAGGGAAAGCCAAAGGATGACACCCTTTACAAAGTCCTCATCAACGCGGACGGCGTCACCATAGCCGAGGCAAGTGACCTGAAAATGCTCGGCAACTATGACTTGGTGGAGAAGATGAAGGCCGCCCATGGCGACAAGATCACCTGCATCTCCATCGGTCCGGCCGGCGAGATGAAGATGTCCGCGGCCTCAATAGCCATCACGGACATGGAAGTGAGACCCACCCGTCACGCGGGTCGCGGAGGAGTGGGCGCGGTCATGGGCACGAAAGGGGTCAAGGTGATTGTGCTGGATGACGCCGGCATGAAGATGCGCGCACCAAAGGACCCAGACAAGTTCAAGGCCGCGAACAAAGAATTCGCCGATGGCCTGAAAAAGAACCCGGTCACGGGCCAAGGGCTTCCCGCGTTCGGAACCAACGTCCTGACCAACGTGATCAACGAGGCCGGCGGATATCCGACCCACAACTTCAGCACGGGGCAGTTTGATGGGGCCTCCAAGATCAGCGGGGAGGCCCTGGCCGAGCTGGAGACCGCACGGGGCGGGCTCGCCACCCACGGATGCCACCGGGGTTGCATCATCAAATGTTCGGGCGTCTATAACGACAAGGATGGCAACTACCTGACCAAGCAACCGGAATACGAGACCGTCTGGGCCCACGGCGGCAACTGCGGCATTGATGATCTGGATGTCATCGCCCAGTTGGACCGGATGGATGACGATTTCGGTCTCGACACCATCGAGATGGGCGCGGCCATCGGTGTTGCCATGGATGCAGGTCTGGCAAAATTCGGGGATGGCGAGGCCGCGATCAATCTCCTGAAGGAAGTGGGCAGGGGGACGCCCTTGGGACGGATATTGGGGAATGGCGCGGCCGTGACCGGCAGGGTCTTTGCTGTGGAGCGTGTGCCGGTGGTCAAGGGACAGGCCATGCCCGCATATGACCCCCGTACTGTCCAGGGCATCGGCGTCACCTATGCCACCACCCCCATGGGCGCGGATCACACATCAGGATACGCGGTGGCCACCAACATCATGAAGGTGGGGGGCGATGTGGATCCCCTGAAACCCGAGGGACAGGCCGAACTCTCCCGGAATCTCCAGATCGCGACCGCGGCCATTGATTCCACCGGCATGTGTCTCTTCATCGCGTTTGCGATATTGGACCAGCCAGAGACATTCCAAGCCCTGATTGACATGCTCAACGGATTCTACGGCCTGAGCATGACCGGGGATGACGTGGCCGAACTCGGCAAGTCGGTCCTGAAAAAAGAGAGGGACTTCAACGAGCGGGCCGGCTTCACCGCCAAACATGACCGCCTGCCTGAGTTCTTCAAGAAGATCCCCTTGGCACCCCACAACATCACATTCCAAGTCACGGATGAGGAGTTGGACACGGTGCATAACTACTAAGGAACCATGACCAAACAACATCCCGGCCCACGCTCGTTTCGGATTGGCAAATCCGAGACGTCTGCCGGATTTGGCAATCCGGCAGGAGCTGGAAATGGGGAAGTTGTTTGGTCACAGTTCCTAAGCGCATCATCCGTTGCACTTTGCCATTAACCATGCACGGGTAAGTCAAAACATGAGGTCTGAGGCGTGAAAGGGAGAACATCACCTTTCACGCTCACCCTCTTCATCCTGTTATGGTATCCCGCGGATAGTGTCATGAAGGCCCGTCAAATGGGCGTTATAGCTTTGTTTATTTCTGTCCTGCCGGATACCATTTCCCCCAGATGGTTGGGAACCAACCATGCCCGCTCCTCTGACCCGTCGTCATCTCCCCTTCCCGTTGCAAGACTTCGTCCTTAGTATGCCGAGGCCCGTCACGTGGAGTGGGTGATTGTGCTGGATGACGCCGGCATGAAGATGCGCGCACCAAAGGACCCGGACAAGGCCGCGAACAAGGAATTCGCCAATGGCCTGAAAAAGAACCCGGTCACGGGCCAAGGCTTCCCGCGTTCGGAACCAACGTCCTGACCAACGTGATCAATGAGGCAATTCATTGCCGGCGTAAGTGAGAGTTTTGATCCCCTGCTCGTCGAACTTTCCCAGAAGGAGACCAGCATGGAGTACATCGAGACCATCCTCAGATACATCTGCCACAACGTCCGAGGCCCTGAGCTGGAGGGAGATGGAGACGAGGCTCGTCCAGGCGTTTGACGAGGAGATGAAAGGAGGCATCATTATGGAACAGATCACCATTGACGAACTGAACGCCGACATCAAAGCGATTTTTGACCGCATCAACCGAGACCATGAAGTGTTCTCTGTGATGCGGAACAAAAATCAGGCGGTCGTCATCTTGGATGGCGAAGATTACAGAAGCCTCACGGAAACCCTTTATTTGTTGCAAAGCCCTGCAAATGCCGAACGACTGCGTAGAGGCATGGAACAGCATCGTCAGGGAAAATTCAGGGAGATAGATGTGAGGCACCCGCAACGGGGCACGGGCTCCCCTAAATCCGTTATAATCAGCGATTTTTAATCCACACAACCAAGGAGTCAAACCATCATGTCTCTGGAAAAAGTCTTGGACGCCGATACTGTGGCCGTGATCGGCGCGTCAAAGGTCGAAACCAAACGAGGATTTCAGGCGATTCGGACCCTTTTGGATGAGAAATTCGAGGGCACGATCTACCCGGTGAATCCCAAGGAGGATAGCATTCTCGGCTTGAAATGCTATCCGAGTGTCTCTGAGATTGAAGCGCCGGTGGACATGGCCCTGATCACCACGCCGGCAAAAACCATCCCCGGCATACTGAAGGCGTGCGGCGAGAAGGGGGTCCAAGGAGCGGTCATCATTGCAGGCGGCTTCAAGGAAGTCGGTGAAGAGGGGAAGAAACTCGAAGATGAGATCATCTCGGTGGCCCGGAAACATAACATCCGCATGATAGGCCCCAACACCTCCGGAATGATGAACCTGAAGAAGAACATGAACCTTGTGGGCCTGCATGACGTGCCCCGGGGAGACATCGCGCTTCTCTCCCAGAGCGGCAATATGGCCTTGGCATTGATGACCGAGGCAAAGCTCAGGAGTCTGAAGGGATACTCCTATTATGTGGGTGTGGGGAACGAGGCGGATATCAAGTTCCATGAATATCTTGAATTCTTCCGTCAGGATCCGGACACAAAGGCGATCCTCATGTATGTTGAGGGGATGAGCATGGGCCGTGAGTTTCTTCAGTATGCCTATCAGACCACCCGGGAAAAGCCGATCATCCTGCTGAAAGGGGGGCGATCCTCCATCGGCCAGCGTTCGGCAGGCAGCCATACCGGAAGCTTGGCCGGGATCTCCGAAGTGGCCCGGACCGCTTTCAAACGTGCAGGTGTCATCGTGATTGAAAATCCGGACGAGCTCTTTCCTGCCGCAGAAACCCTTTCAAGCCTCCCTCACATAAAGAACAACAGCATCGCCATCCTTGCCGACGGGGGAGGGCATGCCACCATTGCCGCGGATCTGCTGACCGATCTCGGCGTGAAAATGCCCGAACTGAGCGAAAAATCCCAAGAAAAGCTGAAGGCCATCCTGCCGAGCGCGGCCACGGTTCGGAATCCGGTGGACGTGGCCGGCGGAACAGACTCGGATCCGACCCTCTTTGCCGACTGTGCGGATATCCTTCTGAAGGATTCCAATGTGGGGGGCCTTCTGATCGTGGGGCTTTTCGGCGGATATGGGATACGCTTCGCGAAGAGTCTGGCACTGATGGAGGAGGACGCGGCCCATCGGATGGGAAAGATGGTGCGGAAGCGGCATAAGCCGATTGTTCTTCACAGCCTTTACAACTCCGAGAAGCCGCACTCTCTGGATCTGATGCGCTACTACGGCATTCCGGTGTACGGTTCCTTGGATGTGTCGTGCAAATGCATCGGTGTGCTTGCGGAGTACGGAAATTTTCTGAGAACCTACCATCCCAAGGCGAAATTCGTGTTTGACTGGCGGGCCAAGGCAAAGCCCGGAGGGGATGAGATCATCCGAAAGGTGAGAGAGGAGGGCCGCACCGCGCTGCTGGAATATGAGGCAAAGGAGCTTCTGTCTCTCCACGGACTCCCTGTCTCCAAAGACCGCCTCGCGAAAACCGCGGATGAGGCGGTGGCGTTTGCGAAGAAGATCGGCAAGCCGGTGGCACTGAAAATCTCCTCCCCGGATATCCTGCACAAAAGCGACGCCGGCGGGGTTCGACTCAACTTCAGCAAGGAAGAGGATATCCGGGACGCGTTTGACGGGATCATGAAAAGCGCGAAAGCTTATGCTCCAGACGCGGATATCCGAGGGGTGATTGTCTCCCCCATGACCCGTCAAGGTTTGGAAGTGATCATCGGCACAAAGATTGATGACCAGTTCGGCCCGGTGATCATGTATGGGCTGGGAGGGATCATGGTGGAAATCCTCAAGGATGTCGCGTTCCGGGTGCTTCCGGTATCCCAGACGTATGCAAAGAAGATGATTGAGGAGACAAAGTCCTTCCACATTCTGAACGGTGCCCGGGGAAAGACGCCATATGACAAAAGCGCGTTGCGGAAAGCCCTGCTGATGTGTTCCGAGGTGATTGAATCCTACCCCGACATCCAGGAGATGGACATGAATCCCGTGATCGTCCATGAAAACGGCATCAGCATTGTTGACGCACGGATCATACTGAAATCTGAGGCGTGAGGCATGAGGCGTGAAACATGCTCCCGCCGGATTGACAAATCCGGCGGCTGAAATCTGAGGCGTGAGGCGTGAAACATGCTCCCGCCGGATTGACAAATCCGGCGGCTGAAATCTGAGGCGTGAGGCATGAGGCGTGAAACATGCTCCCGCCGGATTGACA
>JAOZRQ010000036.1:1903-6218 GCA_029940115.1 Desulfobacterales bacterium | reverse complement strand
ATGCTCCCGCCGGATTGACAAATCCGGCGGCTGAAATCTGAGGCGTGAGGCGTGATGCGTGAAACATGCTCCCGCCGGATTGACAAATCCGGCGGCTGAAATCTGAGGCGTGAGGCGTGATGCGTGAAACATGCTCCCGCCGGATTGACAAAAATCCGGCGGCTCGGATCTGCCAATCCCGACAAAAGATGTCGGGGACAGGTCCGAGCCGAGCAAGGGGTATGAACTTACAACAAAAAACAAGCAGACAAAATGATTGCAGAAATTCTTTCCACAGGTGATGAGATTCGCTCCGGCGCGCTGGTTGACAGCAATTCAGCCCATATTTCCCGGAAACTTGAAGAGGCTGGGGTTGAGGTGGTCCGACATTCTTGCGTGGGGGATGAGCTAAGTGCCCTTGAGACCATCTTCAAGGAGATCGGGGGCCGTTCCGATGTCGCAATCGTGACAGGAGGTCTGGGACCCACAACGGATGATCTGACCGCAGAGGCAACCGCCAACGCGGCCGGCGTCGAACTGGCGATGGATGAGGCGGCTCGCCGCTCCGTTGAGGCGTTTTTTGAAAAGCGGAATTACCCGATGAACCCCTCGAACCGAAAACAGGCGATGTTGCCCAAGGGGGCCAAATGTCTCCACAATCCGGTCGGAACCGCGCCCGGGTTCATGTTGAAAATGGACCGATGCGTCTTTTTCTTCATGCCGGGTGTGCCTTTTGAGATGAAACGGATGCTCTCAGACAAGGTCCTGCCTGAGATAGAGCGGCTCCAAGGAGGAACCCGGGGACTATTCATGGTAAAGACCCTAGGCACTTTTGGCCTGCCCGAGTCGGCAACTGGCGAGCGGGTGGCCGGGGTTATGGATGCCTTTCCCGGAATCAAGTTGGGACTGCGGGCCAAGTTCCCGGAGATTCAGATCAAGCTTTATGCCAGCGGTGAAGATGAAAAGGCCCTGAACCATATGGTCGAAGCCGCGACGGGCTGGGTGGTGGAGAAGATGGGCATCCGGGTCTTTTCTGTTGACGGCAACTCCATGGAGGCAGTGGTGGGGGATCTGCTGAGAGAGAAATGCTCGACTTTGGCGGTGGCTGAAAGTTGCACCGGCGGGCTGATCTCCAACGCCTTGACCGATGTATCCGGCAGCTCTGATTATTTCCTTTTTTCCGGGGTCACCTATTCCAATGAGGCAAAGGTGCGGGTGCTCGGGGTCTCTTTGGACACGCTCGAACGGTACGGCGCGGTGCATGAGGAGACCGCAAAGGAGATGGCCGAAGGGACCCGGCATCTGGCCAATGCGGACTACGGCCTTGCAACCACTGGCATCGCAGGTCCCACCGGCGGAACCGACGAGAAGCCGGTGGGGACCGTCTGTATCGGCTTGGCTACTCCTGAAGGGGTGCATGCGTGGCGGCACCTATTTGCATTCGGGCAAAGGCGGATGAACAAGGCGATCTTTGCAATGACCGCGCTGGATAAGTTGCGCCGAGAGCTTTTGGGTATAGTTTAAATTCACATTCACGGAGATTTCTCCCCTCGATTATGAGTTTCAGAGCCACTGATGATTTCGGAAGGCTTTTTCCCCTTTCCATATCCGAAAATGACATAGATGACAAACCCGATAAACGGCAACCACGCCACAAACCCCCAGAGGGCTTTTTTTTCGATTGACCCAAAATCTTTTCTCGCCACGTCCACGACGGCCCAGAAGGTCATCAGAAAGCAACATGTGGCGATGACTATAACAAAAGTTACTGTGTCCATATATCCCTCTTTCATTAGCGTCAGAAAACCGAAGTCCACATGGATGACGTTGATCGCCGTTCCATCTTCGACCACGAAAAACGACCCGAATTTCTTCCGGCACCATTTTTTTCAAAGTCCTCGCTCATATTGTCGGCCTTTCGATTTTGTCGCTCTGTTTTCTTTTGGCTGAAGGGATCAGCTCCCCACAGTCAATCAGCGCAATCTGCGCAATCCAGGCAATCCGCGGTTCAAACTCGCCGGCCTGAGTGCAGGACAAAAAAAATGATTGAGGAAAAGAAACCCGGCTTTTTCTTGCAGTTGGGAAGCCGGCCCATTTGGGAAAAAGCCGGGTTTCTCGCCTGTTCCCGATTTTTTGTCCTGTACACAGCTCGCCGGCAGTCATTTGCGACGGCGCGAACAGACCATCGGCCACTGACGACTCATCTCATAACGATTAGTCCCACAATGAACAATGTGGCCGCGGCCGCGCTGATCCCTATGGGAATGGACGCGGTTTCAAACGCGGCGTAAATCTTCTCCTTGTCCCCTTTTTTGCCCATCACAAACCATATCGGAGTCATGATGAAGAGGGTGAGCTTGGCCGGCCCCTGTCTTGAGAACGCGCCAAGCGTGGCCGTCATCTCTTGGGCAAAAAGCTTGTCGCAGAACGCGTTGACACGGTTCAACCACTTGTCCATGAAATTGTAAACGAGCTTTCCCCCTTTTCGGTAGAACCAGTCGGTGTCCAGATTGATGGCCCGCATCTCCGCAGGATAGTTCCCGGAGAGGATCAGGAGGCAGAACGCGAGCGCGCCGAACATGAGCAGTTGCAGTTGCCCCACCACATGCGCGGCAGTGTAGGGGAGATAGTCCACCGGATAGGGGAGGATCGCATACAACGGCTTCGGATATATCCCGATGAACAGGCAGAGAAACGCGGCGATTCCCATCGCGATGATCATGTTCAGTGGCGGCTCCTTTGCCCGTATGCCCGAGTCATGCCCGAAAAAGGTGAAGAAGGGCACTTTGATCCCTGCATGGTGAAACACGCCCGCGGACGCGAATTGCAACATGAGCCAGACGACGATTAGTTTCTCATGGCCGGCCGCGCTGATGATCATGGACTTGCTGACAAACCCACTGAACAGGGGAAACGCGGAGATGGATGCCGCGCCGATCATGCAGAAGAGGCAGGTCAGGGGCATGGTCTTGTAGAGTCCGCCCAGGTCCGTGCATCGGATCTTGCCGGTGACGTGCAACACCGCGCCGGCCGACATGAACAGCAGGGCTTTGTAAAGAATGTGGCAGAACGCGTGGGACACGGTCCCGTTGATGGCCAGCTCGGTTCCGATGCCGATGCCGCACATCATAAAGCCGACTTGGTTGATCAGGCTGTACGCGAGGACCCGGCGGATGTCGTTCTCCAAGACCGCGTAGAAGATCGGGACGGCCGTCATCAGCGCGCCGAGCCAGATCAGCAGCTCGGTTCCGGGAAAGGTCCGGGCCATGACATAGACCGCGCTCTTGGTGGTGAACGCGCTCAGAAAGACCGCACCGGTCACCGTGGCTTCGGGATACGCGTCCTGGAGCCAGGGGTGAAGCGGCGGGATGGCCGCGTTCACCGCGATGCCGATGAAGATCAGCCAAGACGCGGGACCATCCAAGCCGATGAATGAGAATTCGGCGGATCCGGTATTCTGAATGTAAAGGATGATCCCGGCCAGCAGGCAGAGCCCGCCGAAGATATGCACCAGGATGTACCGGAACGCGGCAGCTTGGGACGATTCGGTCTTTCGGGCCAGAATCATGAACGTGGAGGCCACCGCCATGATCTCCCAGAAGATGTAGAGAGTGAAGAGGTCTCCGGCAAATGTGACGCCCAGCGCGCCTCCCGCGTAGGCGAATCCCGCGACATGTTGCACATCGTCCTCAACCTTCAGCGCGAAGAGGACGGCGATGAAGGAGATGAGGGAAAAGATGTAGCCAAAGACCTTGCTCAACGGGTCTACGCGACCCAGGATCAGATCGTAATCGAGCAGTGCAACGTGCCAATGGTTTCCCTCGGGGGTCTTCATCAGCACCACAAAGGCGAGCACTGGCAACATAAGCATGAATGCCGATTTGAGCTTGCCCCTCAAAAGCGGGATGAACAGCGCACCGATGATGAAGATCAGCGCTGGCGGACACCCGGTGTTCAGCAGATAACTAATCATAATACGTCTCGTCCTTTTTGATGAAGCGTCTCAGAATTTTGGCGATGAAGATCAGCAGCACACACGACACAAATCCGTAGGCTGCGAAAAAGTTGGGCGCATCCTCCCAAGGGAAGTCTGCGTGTTTGTGGATGAAGAGATCCACAATCAGGAGGACCACCAAGGACGCGTAAAATATCCGCAAAAGGATTTTTACGTTTTTGGGGTCATCAAACGTCTTTAATTCTTTCTTCATTGGAAACTCCCAGTTTTGTTGAATTTGCCCGTCCAGATGCATTACATCAGGTAGAGCTTTCAACAATGGTGTGTCATGCGAAAAACCGCTTCGCTCAATTTTCGCACTCCGGACAATCTCTTTGTTGA
>JAOZRQ010000036.1:0-1803 GCA_029940115.1 Desulfobacterales bacterium | reverse complement strand
TCATGCGAAAAACCGCTTCGCTCAATTTTCGCACTCCGGACAATGGTGTGTCATGCGAAAAACCGCTTCGCTCAATTTTCGCACTCCGGACAATCTCTTTGTTGAGCTTTCATGCGAAAAACCGCTTCGCTCAATTTTCGCACTCCGGACAATCTCTTTGTTGAAAACCAAAATATGCTAACCTATAATGTCTATTAAGTCAACTGGAAAAGAAGAAAAGAAGGCCGACAGCCGACAGGACAAAAAAATAAGGATGAGATTTGAGGGGTGAAACTGAACACATAAGTACCTAACCAAAAGTTTTCCAGGATTTTGTCCCACACACAGAGACACAAAGAGGGCGCAAAGGTGGGCACAGAAAAATTTATGGCCGGGCACTTATAATTAAGGAATAAAAACGATTTTCTTGAAAAAAATCTTGACAAGCGGACAAATGCAAACTATATTTTCATTTTATGTATCAGATATGGTGAAAAGTAAGGATGAAATTTGAGGGATGAAACTGAACACATAAGTACCTAACCAAAAGTTTTCCAGGATTTTGTCCCACACACAGAGACACAAAGAGGGCGCAAAGGTGGGCACAGAAAAATTTATGGCCGGGCACTTATAATTAAGGATGAAGGTCAACTTGGGCGTTCCTGAACCTTATCCTTATTAAACCCCAAATCCTTGTAGTTTGATGAAGCCTTCATATTTCATCCCTCATAAAAAGGAGGAGTTCATTATGAACATGAGACTGAGACTGAGATGCCAGACCGGCTTTGCAAGGTCGGTGATCATCATGGCCATCATGCTGTGTGTCCCGGGCGTGGCTCTCGCGGCCCAGGAGATCACACAGACCTTTGAGCTGAAACAGGGCTGGAACACCGTGTTCACGGAGATAGGGCTGGCAGAGACCGATCCGGATGTGATCTTTGCGGGAACACCGATCACACTGGCGACCACCTATCACCCCGAAAACTCACCCGTCCAGTTCATCCAGGACCCTGACGAGGCACCTTGGGACAAGCACGGATGGAGCCGCTGGTATCCTCGTGGCACACGCGAGGTTCTTTTCAAAAACCTTTTCACGATCCAAGCCAATCAGCCTTACCTTTTATATTGCACAGAAGACCATATCCTGCAACTGACAGGAACCCCGCAGTTCAAAAAGCAGACATGGCAGCCCAACGCCTTCAACTTTGTCGGGTTTCATGTGGATGAGACCGCGCCGCCCACCTTTGCCCAGTTCTTCGAAGATTCCAGTGCCCATGCGGCATCCCGAATCTATTATCTTCAGGGCAGCCGATGGCTCAGAGTACCAGACCCCTCAAAGGTGAACATCGCGTCGGGGCAAGCTTACTGGATGTGGTGCGAGGGCGGGTCCGACCATCAGGGCCCCATGGAAGTCAATCTGCCTGGAAGAGGCGACGAACTCAATTTCCTCCTAGGCGTGAATGAACTGAAGATTGAGGTGACCAACCCGTCACCGAACTCGCTCACGCTCACACTGGAACCTGTTTCCGGAAATGAGGTGCCCCTGTGTCTAATGAAATCAGTCGTCACAGAGGATACGGTCGTCACCTACGAGCGGTTCACATCATATCAAACATCACTGGCATCCGGTGAAAAGCACAATATCCGCCTGACTGTGTACCGGAGGGAGATCACAGCCGACGAGGTCACCGGCCTGCTGAAACTCGCCGATGATATCGGGAACCGCGTATATATAAAGGTACGGGCAGAAAAAATCGAAGGATGAAGTCTGAAGGATGAAGGATGAAGGATGAAGGATGAAGGATGAAGGATGAAGGATGAAGG
>JAOZRQ010000035.1:20088-23795 GCA_029940115.1 Desulfobacterales bacterium | reverse complement strand
ATATCCGGCTTTCAGCCATAATGAGAGCATCTTTTTATCCATCGGGATATTTTTATACTAGAGCTTTCAACAGAATGTTTGTCCGGAGTCCCCAGTTCGTAGTTCCGCCTCTCGGCGGTGCGAGACCGCCGAGAGGCGGAACTACAAACTGGGTCCGGGACAATCTTTTTGTTGAACTCTATAGGAAGTTTTCAAACGCCTTCTAGAGCTTACAGCTTAGAGCTTACAGCTATCAAGCACATCCGCCACGCTGATCCGTTCCATGCATGCCTTCGTGTCACATTGACGCTTAAAGCAGGGGCTGCATTCCAGACCGGCCCGGATGACCTGATGCCCGGAACCGAACGGCCCGGTTCGCCATGGCGCGGTGGGGCCGAAGATCGCCACCACCCGTGTCCCGATTGCCGCGGCCAAGTGCATGGGGCCGGTGTCGGTGGTGACAAGCAGATCGATCTTCTCATAAAGCGCGGCCAGCATCTTCAGGCTGGTCTGCCCAACGAGGTTTGCGGCCCTCCCTTTCATGCCGCGGAGAATCTCCTGAACCGTGTCTTGGTCTTCCGGGCCTCCGGTGAATACCAGTTCGGCCCCATCATCAAACAGTCTGTCCCCCAAGGCGGAAAACTTGGCATTTGACCAGAGCTTCGTCTCCCACTTGGCCACCGGGTTGAGGGCCACAAGCGGCCTGCGGGATATGTTCACCTCATGCCGGGCCAGAAGTGAATCCACCTCACGGCGATCCTGATCCCGAACGGGCAGATGGAAGACGATCTCATCCGAGGGGATGCCCAAGGCATTCAGCAACATCAGATTTCTCAACAGGGCATGGTGATTCATCTTGACGGGCGGAATCCGATCATTCAGGAACAGGTGACTCTGTTCCATGTGCTCCATACCTTTATTATAGCCGGCTTTTCGGTTCCCTCTGGAGAGCCAGACCAGAACCCCGCTCTTGAGCAGTTGTTGAAAATCAATGACCAAGTCATATCGGGTCTCCCGCAACGCCTTGACAAAAAGGGATGCCTCTTTCAGCGATGTCATCCGTTCAGCCAGCGGGGTTCCGGAAGTGAAGAGAGTTTTGATCCAGTGCTTCCGTCTGGAGACCAGCACCCGATCCACTGCCTGATGTCCTTCAATCAGGGGATACGCGGCCTCCTCCACCAGCCAGGTGATATGGGCATCCGGGTCATGGCGGCGGATCGCATTCAAGGCAGGCAAGGTGTGAATCACATCGCCGATCGCGCTTAGTTTTACGATGAGGATGTTCATGTTGCAAGCTGTAAGTTGTAAGCTGTAGGCTGTAGGCTGTAAGCTGTAAGTTGAGGTCAAGTTCCCGCTCCTGCGACTCAACCCACCGGATTTGACGACTATAACCACTTGGAGCTTACAGCTTAGAGCTTACAGCCCCATATACCATTTCGACGGTGATCGCCTTCATGCAACGGTGATGCTCTTCGGGGCAGTCTGGTTTGAGGCAGGGGCTGCATGGGGTGGGAACCCTTACCATCTGGCTTCGGGTACCTGCCGGAGATGTTGTCACATAGTCGGTGGATCCGAATATGGCCACCAAGGGGACACCCAGCGCGGCCCCTATGTGCATCAGACCGGAATCGTTTGTGATGAAGACCCGGCACGTTTCAATCAGGGCCATGGCTTCACGGAGAGTGGTCCTGCCGCAGAGATTGGTGCATCGCTTTCCGACCCTCTCACCGATCCAGTCTCCCAAGGTGGCTTCCCCAGAGCCTCCGAAAACAAGGATATCCGCATCCTCAGCATCCTGCAATCTTTGACACAATGCAACATAACGCTCCGGGAACCATCGCTTTGCCGTTCCAAAGGTGGCACCGGGGCTGATTCCGATCACCACTCGCTCTTCCCAGATGATGCCGTGCCTGCCAAGAAATGCGCTTGCCCCACGCCGTTCCTCGGGGCTGAGTTCAAGGGAGAGATCCATATCATCCGCCCGCAATCCTGCTCCCCGAAGGATGCCGAGATAATATTCGATCTGATGGACCTGTTTCAAATCAGGGGTGCATGGGATCGCATGGCTCAGAAGGAGGGACCGGGCATCGGTGTCATATCCGATTCGGTTCGGAATGCTGGCAAGGAGAGTGACCAGCGCGGCTTCAAACGCGTTCTGAAAGAGAATTGCCGCGTCAAATTGAAACCCTTTCAGATCCCTTGCCAGTCGGAATTTTCCAGCAAATCCGCTGTGCCTCCCCTGCGCGTCGTAAATCAGCATGTGATCCGAGTCAGAACAGTTCTCAAAAACAGGGGCGACCCACGGTTTCGCAAGGAGGGTGATCTCAGCATTCGGAAAGTTCTTCCGGATGGCCCGGAGCGCAGGCAAGGTCATCACCGCGTCGCCAATCCAATTCGCTGTCCGTACGAGGATACGGTTGATATTTCTCAGATTCAAATGCATCTCTTCCCTGCCCTTTCCCTGCCCGTGCCCTGCCGGTATCCGGCAGGGCAGGAAATTCAATCCCAGAAATCCAGCCTGAAGTTGCCCAGATATTCCCGCAGCTTTTCACGGTTCTCCTCACTCAGAGGGGGACAATCGTCTGCACCTTTTCCACCCTCTGTGACCCGAGCCGCAAAGACCATGCAGGTCGGCAACGCACATTCCTGACAGTTGGTTTTGGGCAACAATTTGAGAATCTCAATAAGCTTCGGCTTGGGGGCATTTTCAAACAAAGGGACGATCTCATGGCGACGATCCCATGCGTCATTGATCTCCCCTTTGAGCCAGTTGAGAATCTTGTCCGCCTCTGCCTCATCTTTCAGGGCATTCATGGCGATCTTTCTGGCATGAATCGTGATCAGCCGTCCGTGTATCTTGAATGTCACAGAGGGGGGATCTTTGACGAAGTGATCTCCTCCCAGTTCAGCGTTGAGATATGGAAGCACGTCGCCCACATCTTCATCAAGATGGGCAAAGCAATGGACAGACTCGAAACTCGGATTGCACTCGGCCCGGAAAATTTCCTTTCGATATCCTTTAAGTCGCACGGTCATCTCCTTCGGCGGTGGGCCATGGGTACTCGGTTCCAATTATGAACGTATGGGCCCATTGCCATTTCCCCCTCACCCGGACTACAACGGACAACTGGCCACTTTCTTATTTTTGGCAGCAATCACAGCTTTCAATGCCGTCCGCGATCACCTGCTTGTAATCGCCCAACGCGTCATGGGTCCAGCAGTCATCTCCGCCCGCGCTTTCTCGGAAGGTCAATGCCATGATGTAAGCCAATTCCTTGACGGTGGCCCCCGCTTCCAAGGCACCCATGAAGTGCTTCAAAAGACAGGGCTTGGACCGGTTCTTGATGGAAAGCGCGAAGCAGATGAACTGATAGGTTTTCTCATCAATGGTCCGTTTCTCCTTGTAAATCTCATCCATTTTGTCGAGTTCCCCTGAAAATTCCGGGAACCATTCAGCCAATAGACGCATCTTTGAACTCTCCATGGTGAAAAGGATGGGTGAAAGAAACCCGGCTTTTTCTGACGGTTTGGAAATCCGCCCGTTTGGGAAAAAAGCCGGGTTTCTTGCCACCCACAATTTTTTGTCCTGTACACAGATCCTTATTATAAAGCACATGTTGATGTTTAATGCAAGGATAATCATCATCAGTTCAACTTTCTCTGTCATTCCTGCGGAACGCCCTCTGTCATTCCTGCGCGTTCCCCCACGAAAATTGGATTCCCGCTTT
>JAOZRQ010000035.1:2587-19988 GCA_029940115.1 Desulfobacterales bacterium | reverse complement strand
CGCGGGAATGACAGGGGCAGGATTCGGTGCGACGCCCTCTGTCATTCCTGCGAAACGCCCTCTGTCATTCCTGCGAAAGCAGGAATCCACCGCGTTCCCCCACGAAAATTGGATTCCCGCTTTCGCGGGAATCCACCGCGTTTCCCCACGAAAATTGGATTCCCGCTTTCGCGGGAATGACAGGGGCAGGATTCGGTGCGACGCCCTCTGTCAT
The DNA here is from genome assembly GCA_029940115.1 of Desulfobacterales bacterium. Classification (GTDB taxonomy): domain Bacteria; phylum Desulfobacterota; class Desulfobacteria; order Desulfobacterales; family 4be13; genus JAOZRQ01. The sequence goes on along the minus strand of JAOZRQ010000035.1, from coordinate 19,774 downwards.
TCCTGCGAAAGCAGGAATCCACCGCGTTCCCCACGAAAATTGGATTCCCGTTTTTGCTGGAATGACAGGGGAATACGGGGGAATGACAGGCTTAATTTGCATGGCCGGATCAGGAAAAAAGGCTAGCCCCTCAAACTTTGAAAACAGAGGATTTCCAGAAACTGCCGTTCAAGGATACATGGCTCAAGAAGGTTAGAAAAAAATATTTAAAAAAAAGTGTTGTCAGATGCAGATTTAGATTGACATTGAAAACAATCTGCCTTATTTCTTTCTTTTAGAGAAAGGCAGATTACATTAACTTCCGAAAATAGGAGGCAGACATCATGAGTATGACAAAGGCTGACCTGATTGATCAGATGGCAGAGGATGCCGAAATCAACAAAGTCCAGGCCAAGAGGGCCCTTGACTCCTTCATGGATTGCGTCATCAGCGCCCTGAAGAAGAAGGACGGCAAGGTTACGCTGGTAGGATTCGGCACATTCTCAAAAAATCGGCGCAAGGCCCGCAAAGGCCGCAATCCCCAAACAGGCGAGCCGATCAAAATCAAGGCCTGCAACGTGGTGAAATTCAGGCCCGGCAAAAAACTGAAGGAAGCCGTTTAAGGAACGGTGACTAAACAACTTCCCCATTTCCCTATTCCGTGTCCCTGCCGAAACTAGGCAAGGGCAAGGGCAGGAAAATTATTTAGTCACAGTTGCCAAGCAAGGCCGAAGAAGGATTGAGGGATTGAGGGAGTCCGTTCCTCTCCCTCAACTCTCAATCCGCCTTTCGCCGGAAACCCGGTTTCGCCTCCCCCTTCTGCTCCCGTCGGGAGCATGAAGGGGGTACGGACTTAAAAAGTGATGTTCTAGTATCCGCTCCTGCCGGAACCTGTCCCCGACATCTCTTATCGGGGATTGACAAATCCGGAAGGCCTTTCAAATTTGCCAATCGTTCGACTGAGCTCACGCCGAAGCCGAACCGAGCGCGGGTACACAGCTTAATGGCAGTGAACCCATACGACTGTCCGGTTTTGGGTGGAACCGGGTTTTCTTTCAAGGGTTTATATAGCCTTCAACAAAAAGATTGTCCGGAGTGCCAAACTTGCAGTTTGGCGGAGGCCCACTCCGGAGCGACAAACATTTTGTTGAAAGCTCTAGTTTGCTTACAGCTTCGAGCTTACAGCTAATATGTGATTTCAAAGCGGTTGAATTCGCCGGTGTATCCTTTCCATTCGACTTTCACATCTTTGACCGTTGAATGCGGCGATCCTTCCCAACACCATTCAACCATCGCCTTCACATCCGGCTCGTCTCCTTCAAATATCGCCTCGACGCTTCCGTCGGTTCTGTTCCTCACCCATCCGCAAACATCATTCTCCTCGGCAACCCGCTGAGTCTCTGCCCTGAAAAAGACACCTTGGACCTTGCCAGTGATGACAACATGTGCTCTTACCCTATCTTCTTCCATCATCATAACCCCCTTTGATGTGATGCGTGATCTGTGATTCGTGATTTGTGATGCGTGATTTGTGATGCGTGATTTGTGATGCGTGATCTGCCTTTCACGTTTCATGCTATCAGGCTTCACATCAGGCTTCATGCCATCACACCCCACGCATCACGTTTCACGCATCACGTCTCACGCAACATCACGTCTCACGCATCACGCCTCACGCCTCACGCATCACGCACCATCTGTAATAAGGATTGCCTGTCAATAACCTCAACGCCCGATTTTTTTGCTTTGTCGAGCTTGGATCCGGGAGATTCCCCCGCGACCAGATAATTGGTGTTCCGGCTGACCGTGTTCGTGACCTTTCCGCCGGCCCCCTCGATCATCTTCTTTGTCTCGCTCCTTGTCATCCCTTCAAATGTGCCAGTCAGGACAAAGACCTTTCCCTCCAGAGACCTTTTCTCCGGTTTCTTCTCCTGAAATATCCGGACGCCGGCATCCAGAATGCGCCTCACGGTCTGCCTGTTCTGATTCTGGTCAAAGAAATGCCTCACACTTTCGGCAATCTCAGGCCCGATCCCCTCAATCGCCTCCAGTGCCTCAGTGGATGCGGAGGAGAGATTCTCCATGTTCTGAAACTGATCTGCCAGAATGGTCGCGACATTCTCCCCGACATGCCGGATCCCCAATGCATAGATGAACCGGCCGAGGGGGATCGCCTTGCTCTTTTCAATCGCGTTCATCAGATTCTGTGCGGATTTGGCTCCCATGCGCTCCAGGGACTGTACCGTTGCCTTGTCCAGACTGAAGATATCCGCGTAAGAGGAGAGCAACCCCTTGTCAACCATCTGTTCAATCAGCTTGGATCCCATACCGTCCATGTCAAACGCGCCTTTGGATGCAAAATGTCTGATCCGAGCTTTGACTTGGGCCGGACAGCCGATATGGTTGCACCTTGCCACCGCCTCATCCTTTTCACGAAACACCTCGGCCTCGCAGACCGGGCAGGTCGCCGGCATGGTGAAAATTTTTTCCTGGCCGGTCCGACTTGATTCGATCACCTTGACCACTTCCGGGATCACGTCCCCAGCCCGCTGAACCAGCACCGTGTCACCGATCCGGATATCCTTTCTTCTGATCTCGTCCTCGTTGTGAAGCGTGGCGCGGCTGACCGTGACCCCGCCGATGCTCACCGGATCAAGATGAGCCACAGGCGTCAGCGCACCAGTCCGACCCACCTGCACATCAATGTCGAGCACCCGGGTCGTCTCCTGGATCGCTTGGAACTTATAGGCAATGGCCCATCGGGGGCTGCGGGATTTTTCCCCCAGCCGGTCCTGCAATGAAAGACTGTCCAGCTTGATCACCATGCCATCAATATCATAAGCCAAGGTGTGCCGCTTGTCGTTCATCTCCCTGTGATAATCGAGGGTCTCCTCAATGGGGATTTCAGCCCGGATCAGCGGATTGATCCTGAATCCGAGCCGTTTCAAGACCTGTAGGGTTCCCCAATGGGATTCCGAAAGGGGATCCGTCATATGGCCCACGCCATAGAAGAATATCTCCAAAGGGCGTCTGGCGGTTATCCTGGGATTGAGCTGGCGCAAAGAACCTGCGGCCGCGTTCCTCGGGTTGGCAAACAAGGAGAGGCCCCGGTTCAGCCGATCCTCATTCAGTCTCTTGAACCCCTCCAAACTGATGAAGACCTCCCCCCTGACCTCAAGACGGGAGACCTGCTCATGGAGCAGAAGGGGGACCGAGCGGATGGTCCTCACGTTGGATGTGATCACCTCTCCGGTCATCCCGTCCCCTCGGGTGGAGGCCATGATCAGACGCCCCGCTTCATAGACAAGTTCCACCGCGACCCCGTCCAATTTCGGCTCTGCTGTGTAAAGAATCGGCTCTTCGGAATCAAGATGTCTTTTCACCCGCTTGTCAAAGTCGAGGATATCGTTGTCGTCAAAGCCGTTGTCGAGACTCAGCATGGGGATGGAATGGGCCACGGTGTCAAACTTGTCCAGCGGCGCGGCCCCGACCCTCGACGTGGGGGAATCGGGACTGGCCAGCTCCGGATGGGCCGCCTCCAGTTCCTTCAGTTCCCGCATCATCCGGTCATATTCGGCATCCGACAGGTCCGGATCATCCAGCACATAGTAGCGATAATTGTGCTGGTGCAATGCGTTCCTCAGTTCCTCAATCCGATGAATGGCAGACGACGTCTCTGCTGGTTTCACAGAATCTGGCATAAGTTGCTTATCCCTTCAGCCAACAAGATGCGGTTTTTCTTGAACCGGTCATCCCTGAATCCGGCCTTCCATTCCAATGTGGAGAGTTCGTCGGAAACCACAAGGATGACTCCCACTTCCACGTTGCGGAACTTTCCCACCGTGAAAAGGGCCGAGGTCTCCATCTCAACGCCCAAGGCCCCCTTGCCTTGAAAGAGCCGGACCTTCTCACGGGTCTCCCGGTAGATCGCGTCGGTGGTCCAGACCACCCCCTCATGAAACGCAAAGCCGCCTTCCTTCAAACTCTGCCTTGTCTTTTCAAGCATCATCGCCGAAGGTCTTGCGATCTCCTCCTCATCCGCATGATAATGTTTTGATGTTCCTTCGTCAATGATTGCGCCGGTGGGAATGACAATGTCTCCGATCTTCACCTCAGGAGAGATCGCCCCGCACCATCCCCAGAACAGGATCTTCTGTGCGCCCCAAACGATGAGCGTCTCCAGAAGCATCACCGCATATGGCGCGCCGATTACAGGGCCCGCCACCGTCAAGGCCATGGGATTCTCCTGTTCCACATAGACCCTGCTCATCATCAGGCTCTTGAAGTAGTTTTCACACATGCCTGTCAGCTCGCAGAGCAGATCCAAGTCGGTCTGACTGCTCACCATCACGGTGACAGGGCACATGTCCGGCGCGCGGTTGCCTTTGACCGGGTTTATGATTGCGTCGTTTTTTTGCATAGAATATCCAAGTGCCGATCGGAGCGGGCAAAAAGTTTTCATAGGTTATCCAGAAACCGTCTCCGGCAACTGTTTGTAAAAATCAATGATCACCTGGAAAACCCCTAACACCTGCCCCACATTGTTGATGTAATAGCGTTTGCTGTCAATGTGAACAAACTCATCTTCCAGCTGGAGAAACTGCCAAGCTTCGCCTGTGGTGACACAGCCGAAGATCGTCTCAATTTCAGCAGGACCGCCTCTGTTAAACAACCTTGCTCCCAGCATCTGCGCCGCGCATTGTCCCAACGCGCCGGCTATGTCCTGTTTTTTGGCTTCCACAATCGTCACAATCGGTGCCTGCATTGCCGGAAGCGGCGGCGTACAGGTCAGAATAAAGTCACACTCACCTTTTAAGCCCTTGTCAGGGGCACCATCCAACTTTTCACCAGAGTAGATGGAAAAGCAATTCTGGTTCAGATTTCTGATCGTCAGAAGGAGAGGCATGACGATCAATTCCGACCTTGCCTTTTCAGAATTGACAAACAACTGCATCCCTCTGCTGAGTGCCTCATCCAACCATTGTTCCGGAGCAACCGATTCGACTTTTTGGAAAAGGACTTTTCGGCTCTGGGCCAAATTGAAAGTTTTTATCAGGCTGTAAGCCATTCCTCCCCTCCTGTGAAGTCACATCGGCCCCGACATCTCCGAGAGTTCATTTTTCACTTCATCAATAATGTCATAAAGCCACATCACATCCTCTACGGAGAGCCGGCCCGCCTTCATCGGTGCCCGCTCCGAACCGTCCTTTTTCAGCAGTATCCTAGGGCCGATCTGGAGTTTCGGCTCGCCTACGTCATATTGATTGATCGAAATGACCAGCCCTGTATCCTCCGATTTCCAAGACTTGAGCACTTTGTCCTTTTCAGGGTCAAACCCTTTTTTTGCCATGCTATCCTCCCCAATATGAATTATGAAGGATGAATGGTCTCTCTGATTTTGGTTCGTGCATAAACAGACTCAACATCATCATCCTCAGTGAATCGTCACGAAAAGAAACTAAGTTTTTTGAGTATAACGGATTTAGGGGAACCCGTGAACTTATACTTGAACTTGAACTTATACTTATACTTGAACTTGAACTTATACTTGAACTTATACTTGAACTTGAACTTCTGTGTACAGGACAAAAAGTTGTGGCATGGCGAAGAAACCCGGCTTTTTCCCGAACGGGCCGACTCTGCAAGAAAAATCCGGGTTTCTTTCCCGCTCATTAGTTTCTTCAAATTTCAAGTCGAAATCTTGGAGAAGTCGGCAAATTCCCCGAACAGATCCGCAATCTGTTTCAGCAAGGCGAGCCGGTTGTCCCTGATTTGGGTGTTCTCGGTCATCACCATCACCCCGTCGAAGAACGCGTCCACCGGTTCCTTCAGAGACGCGATATCCAGAAGGGCTTGGTCAAACCGTGCATTTTTCAGATTGTCCGAGACCTTCTGGCTGACCTCCTTGTACGCGTTGAGGAGTGTGGGCTCACACTCATGATCAAAAAGACTGTCATCCACATTTCCCATGACCACATAATCGGCCTTCCGGATGATGTTCACCACCCGCTTGAACGCGATGGCCAAGGGAGCAAAGTCTGGCTCGGTCTTCAGCTTCTCCAAGGCGCGGACCCGGTTCCGGACATTCGGCACATGATCCACCGACACATCCACAATCGCCGCGACTGCATCCCTTGAGAACCCTTCTTCGACCAGAAGATGGCTCATGCGCTGTTGCAGGAACGTATAGACCTTGGCGGTGGTCTCCCTGATTTCTTGTTCGCCCTTTCCGAAGATCGACACGCTCTTCTCAATCAGCCGCCTCAATGAGAAGGAGAGTCCCCTTTCGTGCATGATCTGGATGATGCCGATGCCCTGCCTGCGGAGCGCATACGGATCAGCCGCGCCGGTGGGGATGAACCCCGCGCTGAAACATCCGCCGATCGAATCCACCTTATCCGCGATCGCGAGGATCGCGCCAGTCAGGGTTTCAGGCAATGGCCCGCCGGAATGGGTGGGCCGGTAATGCGCCTCAATGGCCGAGGCCACATCCTTGTGTTCCCCTCTGTCCGTGGCATAGACCCTGCCCATGATACCTTGAAGTTTCGGAAATTCCACCACCACTTGGCTGACCAAGTCGGTCTTGCACAACTTGGCAGCCCTGCCGACACGGTGCTTGAATTCCGAGTCCTGACCACTCTCATCCGCGAGGAATTCGGCGATCTGCCGCACCCGCATCACCTTGTCATGGACGGACCCGAGTTGGGCCAGGAACAACACCCTTTTCAGCTTTTCCAGCCAGTCGTCAAAGGAGGTATCCAGATCACTTCTGTAAAAGAACTGCGCGTCCGCGAGCCGGGCCCGGAGCACTCGTTCATGGCCGGTGGCCGCGAGGGACAGGTCCTTGGTCCGGGTGTTGTTCACCGCGATGAAGCAAGGCATCAGCCTCCCCTTCTCATCAATCACGGCAAAGTATTTCTGGTGCTCACGCATCGCGGTGATCAGCACTTCGTCAGGGACCTCAAGATATCCGGTGTCGAATTTGCCAGCCACGGCGATCGGGTATTCGACCAAGTTCTTGACCACATCCACCAGTTCGGAATCTGGAAGCACACTGCCCCCGAGTTCCCCTGCCACCCGTGCGACCTCCTGTTCCACGATCTGCTTCCGCTCTTCGAGGTCAACGAGGACAGACGCGGACCGCAACTTTTCGACATACTCGCCCGGGTCGTCCAAGGTCAGCATCTCCGGATGCATGAATCTGTGTCCTGAAATGGCATTCCCACTTTCAATGTTCCCCAACTTGAAGGGGACAACTGTTTTTCCGAGAAGCGCCAGCACCGAATGGATGGGCCTTGCAAAACAAATATCCAGATCAGCCCATTTCATGGTCTTTGGGAAGGGGGTCGCGAGGATGGCATCCGGCAGGAGTTTTGCCAGAATGTCACGGCTCGGTTGCCCCTCCTCGGTCCGTTCCGCACACAGATAGCGGCCCTTTTCTGTCTCCTTGACCCGAAGATTCCCAACGGGAATCCCGATTTTTTCGGCAAATTTCTGCGCGGCGACCGTGGGATGGCCCGTTTCATCAAACCCGACCTTTTCCGGCGGGCCAGTCACCTCCTCTGTGAGAGATGCCTGCTTCTCTGCAACATCCGCAATCTCCACCGCGAGCCGTTTGGGGGTTCCCATGATCTTGGCGTCGCCGTGGGAAATCCGGGCATGGGTCAATTGTTTGGAAAGCATTGACGCCAACGCGTGTAACGCAGGCTCGATGTAGCCTGCGGGGATTTCCTCGGTTCCGATTTCAAGCAATAGCGTATTTTCGTTTGACATGGGTAAAGTATCTTCCTTAATTAATATGTAAACTTGAACTTGAACTTGAACCTGAACGTAAACTTGAACGTAAACCTGAACTTGAACTTGAACGTGAACCTGAACATTCACTTGCGGGCAAGTGTAAGTTGAAGTTCAAGTTCAAGCTATACTTTTGCATTTTTTGGATTTTCGCCCGCTGAATGCGTGGCAACCTGTTGATATCATTGGATCTGGCCATCTTGATGCCTGATTGAAAATTCCAGTATGATCAATGGGTTACAAAAAAGTGCGAAAGTATAAGTTCAAGTCTGTGTACAGGACAAAAATTCGGGAATGGGCGGGAAACCCGGCTTTTTCCCAAGCAAGCCGACTCCCCAACTGCAAGAAAAAGCCGGGTTTCCTTCCTCAAATCATTTTTTTGTCCTGTACACAGAGTTCAAGTTCAAGTTCAAGTATAAGTTCAAGTTCATGGGTTCCGTTATAATCAGCTTATCTCATCAATGGAAACCCCATGGCCTCCCGTTGCCCCAGATGGGCTTTTGAAGCGGCCCTGGCGAGGTTGCGGATGCGGGTGATGTAACCGGTCCGTTCGGTCACGCTGATGGCTCCGCGGGCATCCAGCAGGTTGAAGGTGTGGGAACATTTGAGACAATACTCATAGGTCGGCAACACCAGCATCTCCTTGGCCATGGCCGTGGATTCGGCCTCATATTTGTCGAACAGGGAGAGGAGATCCGCGACGTTCGCCTTTTCAAAATTGTATGTGGACTGCTCCACCTCCTGCTGATGATGTACGTTCCCGTAGGTGACGGTCTCGTTCCATTTCAGGTCATACACATTGTCCACCTTCTGCAAATACATGGTGATCCGCTCCAGGCCGTAGGTCAGTTCCACCGGGATGGGATGCAGCTCGATGCTGCCGCAGAGTTGGAAATAGGTGAACTGGGTGATCTCCATGCCGTCAAGCCAGACCTCCCACCCGAGACCCGATGCCCCAAGGGTGGGGGATTCCCAGTCATCCTCCACAAACCGGATGTCATGCTCCAAGGGATCCACCCCGAGCACCTTCAGGCTCTCCAGATATTGCTCCTGAACATCAATGGGAGAGGGTTTCAGGATCACCTGATACTGGTAATAATGTTGCAGGCGGTTCGGGTTTTCACCATAACGACCGTCGGTGGGCCGTCTGGAGGGTTGCACATAAGCCACATTCCAAGGCTCAGGCCCCAAGGAGCGCAGAAGCGTTGTCGGATGAAAGGTCCCCGCACCGACTTCCATGTCATAAGGCTGGGCCAGCACACATCCTTTGCGCGCCCAGAAATCATTTAACGCTGAAATCACATCTTGAAAATACATATATCTCCCTTTCAAGTGATGGGTGAAACGTGATGGGTGAAACGTGATGCGTGATGCGTGAAACGTGATGCGTGAAACGTGATGCGTGAAACGTGATGCGTGAAACGTGATGGGTGAAACGTGATGCGTGATGCGTGAAACGTGATGCGTGATGCGTGAAACGTGATGGGTGAAACGTGATGCGTGATGCGTGATGGGTGAAACGTGATGCGTGATGCGTGAAACGTGATGCGTGAAACGTGATGCGTGGAACGTGATGCGTGGAACGTGATGCGTGATGCGTGATGCGTGATAAGACTCACGTCTCACGCCTCACATCTCACGCCTCACATCTCACGTCTCACGCCTCAAATCTCAATCCATCTGAACCAATTTTCATCTCCAACAGGCATGCGCCTTCTCTTCCTGTAAGTGCTTTTTCCCATATTTTTCTCAATGTGTCAATATTTTCGATCTCCCCTATTGCCCATAGGCAACCGCCGCCTCCCGCGCCGGTGAATCTTGCACCACACTCCGCCTCAATGGCCGCGCGGACCAGTCGCTCCCCCATCGGGTCCAGCACGTCGGGGGTCATCTCTATTCTGATGGCGGTCTCCTGATTCATTGCCTGGGTCGCGTCCATGAAGTTCCCCTTGGCGAGCGCGTTGACAAATGCTTGGGTGCAGGCCACAATTTTGGCCCAGCGATCCCGGTATTTGCCTGAGACAAACTGCCGGACCCATTGCCCGTTGATGTTCTTCGACTCATGGGGGATCCCGCAATAGGCCAAGAGGAGATGCTTCTCCAAGCATTTGAGGGACGCTTTTTCCACAACTGGCTGTTGCCGAAACCGCGGGCCGTCCATCTCTGTTTTCCAATACCACGCGTTCACCCCGCCATAAACCGCGGCGAGTTGGTCCTGGCACCCACAGGGCACGCCGGCCACGCTCTCTTCAATGGCGTGAGCCAGTTGGGCAATCGCCTGTGGGGAGAGCGGCTTCTCTCCTGCCCGCTCATATGCCTTGGCAAACGCGGCAATCAGCGCGACCGCGGCCGAAGATGATCCCCCCAGCGCGCTGCACGGCAGAGAGGAGGAGTCAATGTCGATCTGAACGCCTTCAGCCCTGAAATAGGCGGCAATGGCGAACATCAGCCCCAGAGGATGGTCAAAGGGGGCTTCATCCAAGGGATAGGCCGCATCTTCAAACCCCCTTGAAGCGATCTTTGTCATACCTTTATTATAGGAGGCAATTCGGACGTGGGTCCTCAAATCCATAGCCATGTTGAAGGTGCAGGGCCGAAGATGCCGGAGTGGGTAATAAAAGGTGCTGATATCAAGGGTCCCGCCCATGTCGATCCGGCAGGGGGCCGACGTCTCAACAGGCTTGGTTTTCAGAATCTCTCTCAAATCATGGGACATCATGTCATCTCCATTCTGGGTGCTCGGTTCTGGGTCTTGGGCTCTCGGTTTCAGTTGACGCTTAACATACTTGCCCAGAGGCGTTATATTTGCTGTTATTCTTGCTGTATTTGCTCTCTCGGTTTCAGTTTACGCTTAACATACTTGCCCAGCCCCTTTCCGGCTATGATCCGATCTTCTTGCATCACCACTTGGCCGCGCACCATGGTGAGCACCGGCCACCCCCGTACCCGCATCCCCTCATAAGGGGAATAATCGGCATTGTGGCGGAGAGTCTCCGGGGTAATCGTCTTTTCCTTGTCAGGGTCGAAGATGACTACGTCCGCGTCGCCCCCCGGCATCAGCGTCCCCTTTCGGGGATAAAGCCCCATGATCTTGGCAGGCGCGGTGGCGACCAAGTCCACGAACCGGTTGAGGGATAGGCGTCCTTTCAGAACGCCTTCGGAGAACATGAGCGGCACCCGGGTTTCCACGCCGGGAATTCCCCCAGGGCATTTGCTGAAATCCTTTTTTCCCAACGCCAGCTTGTCTGCGAAGTTGAAGGAACAGTGGTCGGTGGCCACCACATCAACGGTGCCGTCTGAAAGACCCTGCCAAAGGGCTTCGCAATCCGCTTGTTTGCGAAGCGGCGGAGCCATAATGTATTTCAATCCGCCATGGTTCGGCTCCTCGTAGCAGGAATCATCCAGCAACAGATGCTGGGGGCAAACCTCGGCATACACCTGTTGGCCTTTGCTTCTCGCCGACGCGATGGCTTCAAGTCCTGAAGCTGTTGAGAGATGCACAATGTAAACACGCGCGTCGCCCGCGGCCTGAGCCAGACGGAGGATACGCTGAATGGCTTCGGCTTCACAATAATCGGGGCGACTGAGGGCGTGATATATCGGTTTGAGCTGGCCCTGGGCCTGATATTTGCCGCGCAGGAATCCGATGATGGCATCATTTTCAGCGTGGAACGTGGTCAAAACACCCATACGACCGGTACGGTTCAACACCTTTAAAATCTGATGGTCGTCCAATTGTCCGTCATAGGTCAGATAGACCTTGGCGCTGGAGACCCCCTGTTGGACCAGATCCGCCAGATCGTCAAGAACACTTTCGGTTACATGCTGGAAAACAGCATGCAACCCATAGTCTGTTACCGCCTGTCCATCGGCTTCCTTCAAATAAGCGTCTATCTGATGCCCCAGCGAACAGCCTTCAGGGCCGAACCCGGGATGTTCCACAACACATGTGGTGCCACCAAAGGCAGCCGCGGCCGTGCCTTCAAAAAAGCCGTCACCGACCTTGACGCCGCCCGCGGTGAGGTTCAAATGGGTGTGAACATCCACCCCGCCAGGGAGCACATAGCGGCCCTCAGCATCAATCACCTCGACATCAGGGTGATCCAAGGCAGAGCCAATCCGGACGATAACCCCCTTGGAAATCAGGATATCTCCCCGAAAGGTCTCACTCGCGGTAACCATCAGACCGTTTTTAATCAGCGTGTCATTCATAAGTCAATCAGATCTCCAAATAAATAAATAGTGTATCCTTTTTCCGTGAACGTGAACGTGAACCTGAACGTAAACAGAGGCGTATTTACAAGTTAGGAGAATGGCCCTTTCATTGTCTCCCGTAGGGACTTGTGAGAATAGCCCGGCAATTCATTGCCGGGGTCGGAATCGGTCTTCCATCGTCCCGTAGGGACTTGTGAGAATAGCCCGGCAATTCATTGCCGGGATCGGACATGCACAATTTGTCCAGTCCCGCAGGGGGTCAGAACCGGGCGCATTCACAAGTTGGGGGAATCGGTCTTTCATTGTCCCGTAGGGACTTGTGAGAATAGCCCGGCAATTCATTGCCGGGATCGGACATGCACAATTTGTCCAGTCCCGCAGGGGGTCAGAACCGGGCGCATTCACAAGTTGGGGGAATCGGTCTTTCATTGTCCCGTAGGGACTTGTGAGAATAGCCCGGCAATTCATTGCCGGGGGAATTGCCGGGCTATTTTCAGCAGTCCCTCCGGGACTCCCCAACTTATATATACCCAAATTGAGCGATTCTTTTCAGCAAAACTGGCTGATGGCCTGACATTCGGGGCCTCGCCCATCTTGCGCCTCTCACCCAATGGGTGAAAGGTCGGAAATCGCCGAGGCCCCGACATTGCAGGATCAGAGTCATGTTCAGGTCAAAGAATCGCTCAATTTAGGTATAGGAATGTTCAAGTTCACGTTCACGTTCAAGTATCAAGTGTCAAGTATCAAGCATCAAGTCCCAAAGCCTCTTTCCCATTTCCCCCGCAAAGGCCAGCACTTCGCCCTCATCCACTTGGGTCATCTTGCGGTCTTCTACGATCACCTTGCCTTGGCAGATGACCGTCTCCACATGGCGGGCATCAAGGCCATAGACGAAATGCCCTAAGAAGTTGTCCGAGGTCACAGGGGTGGGAGAATCATAGTCAAGAATCACCAGATTGTTCTCTCCATCCCCGCGGAAGCCGAATCCATCGGCATAGCGGTGTATGTTGCGGAATCGCTGGTAAATCCCGTTGAAATCAATCCCTTCGGTGGCCTGACCGGACAGGAACGCGGCCTTGGCGCTGCGTAGCATGTCGCTGTGCATGCCGTCGGTACCCAACATCACGTTGTCGGTGACAGGAAGATAGCTGGCCACGCCCACATTGTTGTTCTGGTTGCTTTCCACGTTCTGAACCACCCAGACACCGGATTCCCGCAGCAGTTCCTTTTCCCGATCCGAGAGGTGGATGCAGTGGGCGAGGATTGATTGGCTCAGTTCGAGCGCGCCGGCGTCATGCAGACGCTCCACCACCCGCTTGCCATACTTGGCCAAGGCATCCTCTTGGTCGGCCAAGGCCTCGGCAACGTGTATGTGCAGGCCGGTGTCGTGTTTTCTCGCCAGTGCGACAGCGCGCTTCAGGAGTTCATCACCCACGGTAAAGGAGGCGTGCAATCCCACATGACCCTGATGCCCTGCGGCCAAAAAACGGTCGGTCTCGGCCAGCCCCTCCTCCCGGGGGCCTTCACCGTCCCGGTCGGAGAGCTCGTAGCAGAGCATATGGGCGACCCCCACCCGGTCGAAGGCCTTGGCAATGGTCTCCAAGGCACCTTTGACTGCCATGGGCGAGGCGTGATGATCAATGACAAATGTCACGCCACTCTTCGCGCAACAGATGGCGGAAGCCAAGGCGCTCGCCTCAATCATCTTTAGATCAAGGCGTTTGTCTATATGCCACCAGACGTATTGGAGTATCTCGGTGAAATGGGTCGGTATCTTCCGCGGGGCAGGCATGCCTCTCGCCAGCGTGGAGTAGATGTGATGGTGCCCGCAGCCGAAGGATTTCGTCACCAGCTTGCCCGCACAGTCCATCACGCGATCTTCCAAAGCCAGCGCATCTTCTGACGGCAGGGTCGCCAAGAAGGAGATGCCGTTTTGGAGCCCTTCCTCCACAGTCAGATGGGTCTGTTTGATCTCAAGGCTTTGCCAATCCAGAAATGTTGCGTCTTTCAGGTATAAACTCATGGAACTCTCCTTTCGGCCAATGGCGACAGGGGCAACTCGTAGCGACGCTGGCCGTCGTATTGGCAATAGGCATTGGCGATGGCCGGTGCGGTCGGAATCGTGCCGATTTCACCGACGCCTTTGGCACCGAAAGGTCCCATGGGATCAAGGCACTCCACACCGATCACCTCAATATCGGGGACGTCTTTGGCCTTGGGCAGCCTCAGTTTGGACATGCGGTCCGAGGTGAGACGCCCGTCTTTAAGGGGCAGCCTTTCACTGAGCGCGTATCCCATTCCCATGACCACGCCGCCTTCGATCTGGCCATCGAAGAGCGTCGGGTTGATGATCCTGCCCCCGTCATGGGCCGCATATATCTTTTCAAGGCGGCCTGTCTCTTCTTCCAGTATGGCCAGATTGACGGCAAAGCCATAAGAAAAGTGGCTGATGATCTCTCCTTCCACGTCATGGCTGGTGGTCCAGTCCACCACATAGCGGGCGAAATACTCTTTTCCCACCAAATCCGCCAAGGTGCGGCCTTTGAGATCGGCTTTGAGTTTTTGAGCGGCCGCGATGATCGAATTGCCCATCAACACGGTGCCCCGGCTGGCGGTGGTCACTCCGCCCATGGTGCCCGCACCGGTAGAGCTTTTGACATCAATCGTAACCGAGCCGTCCAAGCCCAACACCTCGCAGAGGACTTGGCGGGCCACCGTGTGGATGCCTTGGCCCATTTCGGTCCAGCCGTGACAGAGTTCGATCCGATCGGGTCCCGTGATGATGAGCCGGGTGTCGCTCACCTCCTCCAACCCGTTTCCGAGGCCGCAATTCTTGATGGCGCAAGCCAGGCCAGCGCACTTGGCTTGGCTGAAGGCATCCTTGACGGCTTCGAGACACTGGCGCAGGCCGATTCCCTCGCCAAGGACGTGACCAGTCGTGGTCATCCGCCCGGTGGTGAGCGCGTTGTCATAGCGGAACTGCCAGCGGTCAAAGCCGCCTTGGATGCAGAGTTCGTCAACCATGCTTTCCATGGCGAAGTTGGATTGATTGACACCGAATCCGCGAAACGCGCCGGCAGGGGGATTATTGGTGTAGTAAGCACTGGCCACCACGTCCACGTCAGGTATGTGATAGGCCCCCGCGGCATGGGTCCCTGTTCGGGCCACCACCTCACCGCCCACCGATGCGTAGGCCCCGGTGTCACCCACAATCCGGGCCCGGAGTGCGGTGAGGCGGCCCTTTTCATCACAGGCCAGTTTGTAGCTCATCTTCATGCGGTGCCGTTTGGGGTGCATACGAATGGACTCGCCACGATTGAGACGCACCTTGACCGGCCGTTGCAACGCCATGCTGCAAAGTGCGGCATGATGCTGAACGGTGAGGTCCTCCTTACCGCCAAAGCCGCCGCCGGTCGAAACCTGAACCACGTCAATCTTCTCCTCGGGCAGATCCAAGAGGGATGCGATCTGCATGCGGTCCTTGAATATGCCCTGGCTTTGGGACCAGACGGTCAAGCCCCCCTTCCCGTCGGGCTGTGCAATGCTCGCCTCGGTCTCCAAGAAGGCATGTTCCACAAAGGGCGTTTCAAAGACCCCTTCCACCATAAAGGCTGATCGGGCAAACACCCGATCCACGGGTTCGCCCCGGCGGATGGCGGTCTCCTTGAGGAGGTTGCCGTTCTCATGGATGTGTATGGGGCTGTCTGCCGCGGCTGTCATTTCGGTCAAGGGGTCCAAAACGTCGTAATCCACCTGAATCCGTTCCACACCTTGGCGGGCGATTTCCTCATTTTCCGCGACCACACCGGCAATCACATCGCTGATGCAACGGGTCTCTTCGCCTTGGGCGACAAACGTGGGCCAGTCCTTGACGATGATGCCTTGGTGTCGCTCACCCGGTATGTCTTTGGCGGTGAAGACGCGGATCACGCCGGGCAACTGTTCTGCGGCTGAAACATCTATTTTTGATACGTTTGCTCTTGGGTGCTCGCTGAACTTCAGTACCCCGCATAGCATGCCTTCAAACTTCATGTCAGTAATAAAGGGGCTGATCCCGAGCGCCTTTTCATACCCCTCGTATTTTGGATATGAATAGCCGATGCCGGTGTTGACTTCCCAGTCGATTTCCTGGTTTTCCCGCAGGGCCTGGGCAGCCAAGAGGATGCCGTCAACAATCTTGACATAGCCGGTGCAGCGGCAGACATTCGCCTTCAATGCCTTGATCACATCCTCACGGCTCGGATTCGGATTGCTCTCCAAGAGCATCTTGGCGCGGGAGAGGATGCCGGGTGTGCAGTAGCCGCACTGCACGGCACCCTTGGCCACGAATGCCCGGCCCAGGGTGCGGCGCACATCTTCCGGGAACCCCTCGATGGTGACCACCTCCTTGCCGGCCGCCCGTTTCATGGGGGTGGAGCATGCCAAGGCGGGCTTTCCGTCCATCTCGATCAGGCAGGCACCGCAGGAAGCCTGCCCCGAACAGCCGTCCTTGACGGATGTCAATCCCTTTTCTTCGCGCAGGAAATTCAACAGTGAAGTCTTTTCATCGCCTGCAAATTCCGTGTGTTGGCCGTTTAATGAAAAAGCGATCATTGTTTTTCTCCCAGTTGCTTGCTCGTTTGTTTCTGGTTCTGCGGCGAGCGGTCGGCGGTGAGCGGCCGGTTATGGCCGATTGTTGGTGCGTGGCTCGTCGCCGCTCGCCGGTGGCTGACCACAAAATCCGTTAGAAGCAGTTAATATTACTCGATGATCAAGTTTTCTGGGGCGATTTCGGCAAAAGCCATGTCATTCCTGCTTTCGCAGGAATGACATCGAAAAACTTGATCATCGAATATTAATAGTCATCTTGGGGATACGTTACCGACAATACCCGCCGTCTTCCCTGATCAGGATATCTCCTTCATATCCGCTCAAATTTAACTCTCCCTCCCACATGGCTGAACGAGGCGACTCCCTCGGCGTCCCCGAAGCCGAAATTGGCTGTCACGCTTTGACCCGGGCCTCCGTCCGGCAGGGTGAGGGAGAGACGCTGCCCAAGTTGTCCCCGGGGCGGACAGGGAGACACCTGCCAATACAAGATAGATAATGAAGCTCATTCTTCTGCTTTTCATAACGTCCTCCTTATTTTTGTTGCATGGGTTTTTAAGCCTCGGAATCAATTCCGAGGCTGAAAGCTCAAGCAGGCTGAAGCCAGCTATC
>JAOZRQ010000035.1:0-2487 GCA_029940115.1 Desulfobacterales bacterium | reverse complement strand
CCGGAGATTGTTTCCGTGTAAGTTCCGGTGATGCTGTCTATCTCTGTGGAATTTGTACCGTCCAGAATGATCTTGCGGGTCACTTCTTTCTCGGTCACTGTTGTAGTGAAAGGTTCGGTTTCCAGAAAAAACGGAAGAAGTTTGCCGCTTTGAATCTTTGGACCGACATCTTTTCCATCCACCTGATCATCCGCCGTTGGAAACAGGATCGTCTTTTCCAATATGATGTGGGAGTTTGCAGGAATGATATTGCCGCCATCGTCTGTTTCAAGATGGAAGGCCAAATCAATGTTGCCTAATCCGGCTGGCGAATCAATGGATGCCGAACCGTAATAATCATCTCCTTGGGCAAAAGTGATCAGGCAGGAAACAAAAAAAGACAGCACAGCATAAGTTATAATTTTTAGGACAGTTTTCATAAAAGTATTCCTCTTTTTGGGTTTAAGTTTTATTCTGATGTCTCCTTACTTTTCAAGCGGATCAATCCTCATACTGTGTCATATCTGACGATGAATATGATGGGACTCTGCGCTTACCGCAACTTCTCCAGTGAAGTCACCCATTCGTCAAAATGCGGGCATTCTGATCTGATCGCCTGAAGGCCGATATTCTTAGCGATAAGCCTCCCGAAAAAGACCTTATTGTATTGGGGAAAATGATCCCTAAGCCTTTTTGACGGAGCGGTTTTGGGGTTGTCGTTGATTTCTTCGGGCGAGGCAAAGGAATTTCTGATTGCCCTGAGTTCAGACTCCTTTTCGGCGGCATTCAGCGTCTTGGCAATTTCATACGGAGAACTGAACAGGAGGCTTTCAAATTCATGAAGAGACAAGTAGGCAGAGAAACGGTGATCGTTAACATCTTTTTCAAAGGCGTTTTCAACAAACCGGACTTTCTCGCAGGCATTTCCTGTCGCAGTCCGGCGTCCCGGGAAATCATCCGGCAGACCGTAAAAATCAAAAATGGTTGTCACACGGGTTGCGCTGGTGTCGCCAAGCAATCTGATCACCTCTCTGCGCACTTTGGGATAAGAGACAATGCCGCCTTTGAAATTCGGGCCGTTTTTCACCCGCCTGGTTGTCACGATCTTAGGAATAAGCATCACATCACACTTCAGAAGATGCTCTCTGAGAATATGTTTCACAAACGCCTCCTCGGTCGGTCCCTCCGCGAGTATGAGTACCTTTTTCATGGTTTACGGTCGCCCTCCGAAAATGTTCTTTTCCCAGAGGTCGCCCATGCCATACTCATCAAGCCAGTCTTCCATCTCGGAACGATCCAGACGACGGAAAAGGCTTTCCCCGCATTCATCCCGATCAACAACGACGATATCTTCCGCCTCAAACTGATTCACCAGCGTCACCGACTGCGTGGCCGCTATGACCTGTGTACGCCGGGCAGTTGACCGCAGCAGATCGGCAAGGAGGCTGACGGCATAAGGATGAAGTCCCAGTTCCGGTTCGTCAAGCAGAATCAGGCGCGGCAGGGACGGCTGAAACAGCAGTGTGGCCAGACATACAAATCTCAGTGTTCCGTCGGAAAGTGCGGCCGCGTTAAAATAATCGTCGCTTCCTTTTTCCTTCCATTCCAGACGAATCTTCTCCTCATTCAGGCGGGAAGGTTGCAGACTGAACCGCTCGAAAAACGGCGCTGCCATACGGACCGCCTCCTGAACATTTCCCAAGTGTCCGGGGAATTTTTTTTCAAGCCTGTATAAGAACGCAGCCAGATTCCGGGCATCAGGGCGCAGTGAGAGGTTGTCTTCGAGATCGCAGGTCTGTCTGACTTTTGCGTTTTCACCGGTGTCGTGAAAGTGGTAAGGTTTCCAGGTCTGAAGATGTCTCACTGCATATCGGCTGGTATGATCGTCAGAAAGACCGCCTCCTTTTGCTGAGATTTTTGATTCGGCATGTCCGCTTTCCCACAGTTCCTCCTGCGGGAACGGATGCTGCTTTTCATCATAAAAACGGATCCGCTCCCTGTTGAAGAAAAAGTTGTCTTCCGGTCCCGGAGAAAGCCCGCATTCATATTCGTTCATCCCGTCTTCAAAGGAGAGGGTGAATGCCATTTCGTCCGATGTCTTGCGTCCAAAATAAAGGATGCTGTCGGCCCCTCCGAGAGACGCTGTGTGGTTTTGCAGGTTTCCCTCACTCAGTTGGTTCAGGAACCTGAAGACGCTGATGAGATTCGATTTTCCGGCTCCGTTGGCACCGATGAACAGATTCAGGGGCCTCAGTTCCAAATTCAGATGCCGGACAGATTTGAAATTTTTTATTGAGAGTTGGTTCAGTATGTTCATTTTACCTGTCTTTGCAATCAGGTTTCGGGGTTTCATCCCACCTTCATTCTCCGGGAAGAAATTCTGTCCTTATAACTCCAATATAAAGTGAGTTATCTTATGATTCAGTATGTCAACAAACGGCATTCCTCCTATGAAGCCGGGCATCGGTGTATATGAAAATCGATGTGTTCTCATGATTGCTGCTGCTC
>JAOZRQ010000364.1 GCA_029940115.1 Desulfobacterales bacterium | reverse complement strand
GTCCTTCCTTGTTGGAGTGGGATTCACCGTTTTTTTGGGTTTTTGCGGGTTTGTGGCGCAGAAGGTTGTTGACATTCGTCATCCCTCATGGTGCAGGCGTCCTTGTTGGCAGAGTCGGGTGTCATTTTTTCGATCAGCCACGAGTTGCAACAGGAGTGTCCGCCTTCGGGGGGGCATTGACATGCGAGTCATGCCCGAGCCTGCATTTGCGGGCCGGAGCTGCGATGGGAGAACACTTTGTGGCCCCCGACAGTTGCCGACATTCTTCGCATGTGCCTTGAGGCTCCACCATACCCTAGGGGACTCGCACACCAAGGGCAGGCTGTTTGCGTCCGGCCTCAAGCCGAACCAACGCTCATGCAGTCGAGCGTCGCTCCCGCCGGATTGCCAAATCCGGCGGGATGGCGGCCCGGAGTCGTCGACGCCCGGCAGACCCCGTGCCCGCTCCCGCCGGATTGCCAAATCCGGCGGGGATGGCGGCTCGGATTTGTCAATCCGAACCGAGCGCGGGTGAGGCCGACGGGGTTTACCGAATACTTACGTTTGTTGTTTGTTGCCGTCATGTTGGTGTCTGCCATTTTTTTGTGTCGATTGTCGGATGTGCGAAAACTTTTGTCCGGCTTTTTGACAAAGAACTTTTGTCCATCAATCCTTTTGGCATCAAAAAGGGCATCCTTCATCCATCAGTTTACAGTTTTTTGAGACGAAAAAGTTTGCAGTTCCGCCTCTCGGCGGTGTGGCACCGCCGAGAGGCGGAACTGCAAACTTTTTCCATCCGGAAAGTGCAAACCACTTTTCATATGAAATGAAGGATGCCTCAAAAAGAGTGTCTTTCCTATGTAAATCAGTTCCCGATTCCGGGCGGGACGCGGAGCTTGGGAACGAGATGGTCGTCACTTTGGGATTGCACCGGGCGTATTTATAAGTTGGGGCTGTGTACAGGACAAAAAACCGGGAATGGGCGAGAAACCCGGCTTTTTCTCAAACCAGCGACCTCCTGACCGCAAGAAAAGCCGGGTTTCTTTTCCTCAATCATTTTTTTGTCCTGTACACAGAAGTTGGGGGAGTCCCGTGGGGACTGCTGAAAATGGCCCGGCAATTCATTGCCGGGCAAGTTGACAGAAGCCCCCGAGCAGGGGCAGGGAAAAGACCTTGCATTTTCAAGGCAGATCCGGTATGTGAATGTGCATCATGAAAATACTGACTGCCAAGACTGCCGGCTTTTGCATGGGGGTCCGTCGGGCCGTTGAGATGGTCCTGGACGCGCCCGGGAAGCATGAGAACCCCATTTTCACTTATGGCCCCCTGATACACAACCCTCAAGTGCTCGCGCTATTGGAGGACAAGGGGATATCTGTGATCATGGACATCCCGGAGCGGGGGCAGGGCACGATCCTGATTCGGGCCCACGGGGTGCCCCCTCAGACAAAAAAGAGACTCAGGGAGGTCGGCTTCACCGTGATTGACGCGACCTGCCCCCGCGTGATCAAGGTTCAGACCATCATCAAAAAACACGCCGGTCAGGGCCATGAGGCGATCATCATCGGGGACAGGGACCATCCCGAAGTGATCGGCCTCCTCGGATATGCGGGGGAGAGGGGGCATGTGGCCGGGAACATGGAGGAGCTTGAGTCGCTCCCGGAGTTTGAAAAGGCCATCATTGTGGCCCAGACCACCCAGAACACCCTCTTCTTTGAATCGGCAAAAGCGTTGATCACCCGAAAATTTCCTCATTACAAGATATTTGACACGATCTGTGATTCCACCGAGAAGCGTCAGGCCGAGGTGAAATCTTTGACAGACTCGGTGGATGTCCTGATCATCGTGGGGGGCCGGAACAGCGGAAACACCCAGCGGCTTGCCGAGATTGCCAGGCAGGCCGGCAAGCTGGCCCATCATGTGGAGACTGAGTCGGAACTCGACATGGAATCCATCGGGTCCGCCCGATGTGTCGGCATCACCGCCGGCGCGTCCACCCCGAACTGGGTCATCAAGAGGATTTACCGGACCCTTGAGACCCTCCCTTTCAACAAGAACCGGGGATGGCGCAGGTTCTTCTCCCTGCAACGCACCCTCCTTCTGACCAACATCTACGTCTCCCTCGGAGCCGGATGCCTCTGCTACGTGTGCAGCAAGCTCCTGGGAATCCCCGATTATTACGCATATGTGTTCATCTCCATGCTCTATGTCCTGTCCATGCACATCTTCAACAATCTCACGGGCACGGACGCGGATCATTACAATGATCCGGAAAGGGCTCTTTTCTACAACACCCACAAGGTGTTCCTCGCGGTCCTCGGCTTCATCGCCGGCGCGGCAGGCCTGATCAAAGCCTACACCATGGGGCTGTTTCCCTTTAAAATTCTGCTTGTTCTGAGCATCTTGGGACTCTCATACAGGTTGGAGATCATCCCCTCGCGTCTGAGCGGCGGCAGATATCGGAGAATACGGGACATCCCGGGATCAAAGAGCATCCTGATCACCGTGGCGTGGGGAATCGTCACCGCGATATTCCCCTCCTTGTCGGTGACCGGCCGGTTTGATCTGAGCACCGCGCTAGTCTTTGTCTGGTCCGCAGGCATGGTGTTCGTGAGGACTGCGTTTTTTGACGTTCTTGACATGCAGGGGGACCGGATCGTGGGAAAGGATACCATCCCGATCCTGCTAGGGGAGAGACGGACCATGCGCCTGTTGAAGGCCGTGTTGGTGGTGATTGCCGGTCTTTTGCTTCTGTCAGGCGCATTTGGCCTGATTTCAAGCCTCGGGTTCGCGCTCGCCATCTGCCCCCTGTGCCTGATCGTCCTGCTAGCCGTGCATGAGCAGGGACACATGCTCCCCGGCATCCGGCTGGAGTTTCTGGTGGAGACCCATTTTGTCCTCGCTGGGGGAATCACGTTTCTCTGGTACCTGATATGAAGGGAAGGATGAAGGATGTAAGGATGAAGAAACCCGGTTTCTGACACGGCACCGCGTCACCAAAACCTGATCACCCAGTCCCCTAAGGACTCAGGGCATCCCATATAATTAATTACATGAGTGTCTGCAACGATCATCTCATCGCCTCCCATTCCTCCGTGAGAGGAATGATTTTAAGCTGATCCGAAACGCCGAGTCGGGCTACCTCATATTGCATGGTCAGATGATTGATGTCATATGCGGCATCCAATCGGCGTTTGAGAACTTTTTTGATATTCTGTTCAACCCAGTGGGTTCCGGATATATATATTCCATTTGGAATTTGTCCTGGTTTTCCTTCATAAAAGGGGAAAGATTTGCATTCTGCAGGTACCCACCCGAAAATGGGTCACATCGTCCACAGACTCGACAAAAGATGTCGGGGACAGGTCCGGGCCGAGCGCGGCGGGGATGTTGTTTGGTCACTGATCCTTACTAAGCGGGTATTTCCAAAAAAATATTGGATAATAATACAAAAAAATCTTGCAGAAAGCAATGAAAAATTGTATCTGATGACTGTGTGCAGGACAAGAAACCCAGCTTTTTTCTGAACGGCCGGCTTCTCTCCCGACAGAAAAAAAGCCGGGTTTCTTTGATTGAATAATACAAAAAAATCTTGCAGAAAGCAATGAAAAATTGTATCTGATGACTGTGTGCAGGACAAGAAACCCGGCTTTTTTCTGAACGGCCGGTTTCTCTCCCGACAGAAAAAAAGCCGGGTTTCTTTGTTCGCTCATTTTTTTTGTCCTGTACAAAGATCTGATGAAGTGAAAATGCCTTCTAGTTTTTTATCTTGATTCTGGCAAGAAGCCGGTCATTTTCTGCGAACATCCATGCAGGAAAGTCGTCAGTTGTAACTTTCATGCTTGCCTTCTGTCCGGTGAGACATGAAAAACGACTGGCAACTGACAACTTGGGGAGGTTGTGATATGTGAACGTGCCATAAGTGTAAACTTAAGGAACAACTTCCTGCCCTGCCGGGCAGGGGCACGGGCGGAGGGCAGGGGAGCATGCCGGAAAACTTGTCACAATTCAGGCTTAAGTTTACACTTATGGTGAACGTGAACTTGGAGATGCAAGTTCGCGTTCACGTTCCTGATTCTAACAGATTTTGTGTGTGATTTCAGACAGTTGCGATCCTGAAAAGTCAGCCTGAGGGACAAACCGCGGATGGACGCGGATGAGCCCGCACCCTGCGTCCATCCGCGTTCATCTGCGGATCACCATTCCCAGCCCGTGTCGGAAACCACAAAAACCGTTAGAACCAGTCACGTTCAAGTTCACGTTTACGTTTATGGAGATCCAACAACAGAGAGGAGGGAAAACGTATGTTCAATGTAAAAGGATCATGGATATGGTTTCTGGGTCTGACATTGTGGATGATCTGGGGAATCGCCGTTAACGCCGAGTCTGAGGCCCCGGCCAAGTGTGAGGAATGTCACACCAAGATATCTCCCATGCTTGTGAAGGACTTCAAGCGCGGGGAGATGGCCGAGAGCCTGACCTGCAAAAGTTGTCATGGCACGGATCATACAGGTGATCAGGATGCTGAGAAGGCAAAGCTTCCCACCATGAAAACCTGCCAGGAATGTCACGAAGAGCAGGTGGAGCAGTACGCATCCGGCAAGCATGTCTTGGGGCTTGCCGCGCTGAATGCCATGCCCTTTACGCACATGCAGCCCCGGGCCTTCACAGATGGCCAGAAGGGGTGCGGCGGCTGTCATACCCTAGGCGTGACAGATGAAAAGGCCCGTCAGACCGAGAGCCGCAGGTATTACCGTTATGGCATGGACTGTCAGAACTGCCATACCCGTCATTCGTTTTCAAAAGCCGAGGCATCGGAACCTGAAGCATGCATGACCTGCCATATGGGATTCGACCATGCCCAATGGGAGATGTGGTCCGGGTCAAAGCATGGCGTGACCTATCTGATGAACCGAAGCATCCAGCCGGAGCACAAGGACCGGGCACCGAAATGCCAGACCTGCCACATGCCAGACGGAGATCATCGCGCCTTTTCCGCGTGGGGATTTCTCGCGGTGCGGCTTCCCGAAGAGGATGAGGAATGGATGGGATATCGCACCAGCATCCTCAAAGGACTCGGTGTGCTGGATCCGGATGGAAAGCCGACCGCGCGTCTGGAGGCCGTCAAATCCGGAAAGATGGCGCGGCTGAGTGCGGAAGAGTTTCAGGCGGAACGGAAGCGTTTCACCGATATCTGCCAAAAATGCCACACCCCGAACTTCGTCGCCAGCAACATGAAGAACGCCGATGCGATGATAAAGGAGTCGGACAAACTGCTGGCCAGCGCGATAAATGTCGTAGCTGAACTGTACAAAAAGGGGATCATTGAGAAACGGCCCGATTACCCGGCCTATCCTGACCTGCTCACCTTTTACGACGCGGCCACCAAAATCGAACAGACCCTCTACATCATGTTCATGGACCACCGGATGAAGGCATTTCAGGGGAGCTTCCATCTCAATCCCGATTATGCCACATGGTATGGCTACGCGATGCTCAAAAAAGATCTGGTTGAGATAAAGGAACTCGCTCAGAAGATGAAGGCTGATGGCGGGAAGAAGGAGGCAGAATAGCCGAGCATTCAGCCATTGTCCGCGGATATGTGTGCAGGAACAAAAAGTTGTGGGGAAAAACCCGGCTTTTTCCCGAACGGGCCGATTCTCCAACCCCAGAAAAAGCCGGGTTTTTTTCCCTGTACACAGCCGCCGGATGGGCAAATATAGGTTTGTCAATCCCCGATAAAAGACGTCGGCAGATGTTCCCTGATACTTGATAATCAACTTTTCTCTGTCATTCCTGCGAAAGCAGGAATCCACAGCTCCGTCATCCGCAAAAGTGGCTTCCTGCTTCCGTAAGTACCCGTTCATAAGTTTTTGCATATTTGACCTCTGGGGTTTCAAAAGAATCAAAGGACTCCACCGCAAAAACTTTTAGATGGGTACTTAGGAATGACAGGGTTTTTGCCAGAACATTATCAGCAGATCCGAAAGTTTGATGGCCACAGAGAAACCCGGTTTCAACTTCCAAGGATTGGGCGATCAGGTTTCGGTGACGCGGTGCCAGAAACCGGGTTTCTCTGGATATGCAAGAACAAACAGACATAAATTGGCATTCTTCAAAGTAGTTCAAGCCGTTCAAGTTTACGTTTACGTTCAAGTTTACGTTTAAGGGACTCGGAAAAAACGCATTATCCCATGAGAATTCTCAGAGGAGTGCTGAAATGAGCCCCCAGGCGATATTTTAGCATTTCACCGGGCGCCAAAATATCGTCTAAGGGCTCATTTCAGCACTCCCTTCCACTCCTTTCCGGAACTGACTGGGACAATGCGTTTTTTCTGAGTTCCTAAGTTCATGTTCAAGTTTACGTTCAAGTTCAAGTTTATGGGAAAACGTGTAAACTGAGAAATGAAGGATGCCCAGAAATTTTGGGAGAATCGGATATGGGGTATGATTTTACATCTTTAGCATTCTGACATTACGGAGGATATGTGGGCAAAGATCAATGAGATCATCTCAGCCAACCGGGTTCGGTGATCACCGTTCTGAGAAAATGCCAGGAGGTTGTGAGCTATCTTCCTGTGGAACTGATTGATCACATCAGCCGGGGCCTCAATCTGTCCCCCAGCGAAGTTTACGGGGTGGCCTCCTTTTACTCTCTTTTCTCAATGAAACCGAAAGGCAGACATATCGTGAAAGTCTGCATGGGAACCGCATGTTATGTGAAGGGGATAAAGGAGGTCATTGACCGGATCTCCAACCAATATGAATTGAAAGAGGGGGGAACCAGCGAAGACAGACGCTTTTCTCTGGAGGCTGTCAGATGTCTGGGGGCATGCGGACTTGCCCCGGTCGCGGTGGTGAATGAGGATATATACGGCGGTACGAGCGCAAACAGCATCCTCAACATTCTCGAAAAGTATGAATAAAAAGGTGAGAGGTAAAAACTGCCAATATTGATAGCAGGACTTTCGGGACGCCGCACTAGTTGGGGGATGCATGAGAACTCCTGCAAAATTGTTCCACACGGCTTCGTTAATGCCAACCCGAAGCGAGCAACACAGGGAACGCTCGCGGGGGATTGGCAAATCCCCCGCCCGTGAGACAATTTGCAAAATTGTTCTGCACGGCTTCGGGGTTTGCCAACCCGAAGCGAGCA
>JAOZRQ010000363.1:4148-7151 GCA_029940115.1 Desulfobacterales bacterium | reverse complement strand
TATATATGTTGGAGATTTGAAAAAAGGTGAGCATCAAAAAATTTTTCTTGAAAGATGTGTAAAAAAAGAATACTCTCCTGCATCTGTGTACAGGACAAAAAGTCGCGAAGGCGAGAAACCCGGCTTTTTCCCAAACAGGCAGAATCCCCAACTGCCGGAAAAAGCCGGGTTTCTTTCCTCAATTGTCCTGTACACAGCTCCTGCATATAAGAAAGATGAGACTGGAAAAATGGCCTGGTGAGTGGACAAAAGTATGCAACGGGACGGTCTTGTGACCTCAGAATGGAAAAAAGAGATCGGGTCAATCCAAAAAAATGTCCGGAATCATCATCTTTTCACCTTTATATATATGTTGGAGATTTGAAAAAAGGTGAGCATCAAAAAATTTTTCTTGAAAGATGTGTAAAAAAAGAATACTCTCCTGCATATAAGAAAGAAGGTACTGGGAAAATGGCCATTTCTGTCCTTGGTGAGTGGACAAAAATATGCAACGGGACGGCTTTGTGATGCCAGAATGGGAAAATGACAAAAAAAGAGATCGGGTGGCATGTGGTGGTTTGGGTGGTGGTTTTGCTGACGCCTTTGGCTACATGGGCCTAGGAGGGAAGCTTGAAATGGGCGATTGACGGGGGAGGCATTTCCTCTCCTGCCACGAGTGCCAAAAATGATGTTCTCCTGACAGAATGCCGGCTTTGGAAAAATTCATATTTCCCAATTTTTTTTGAATCTGTATCCTATCTGTAACTTTTTTGGATTAAAGTCGGTTCAAAAATTTGGGCGGCAACTCAGCTCCTCCCGCTTCTGACAGGCAAACACTGGCAGAAGGGGCGGCTTTGGAAAAAAAATTCATCTTTCCCAGATTTTTTTGAATCTGTACCCCATCTGCAACTTTTTTGGATCAAAGTCTGTCCTGATTGTCGATCATTACTTGGAGAAAAAGTCATCTTTCCAGATCGAAAAATGCAAAGAAACACAGCGTCAAATGAAGTCTGAATTGGCTTTGAGCAACGAGGACCGCTTTGGGGTGTCAGAATGGGGAAATGATGAAGATCGGGTGGCATCTTGTGGTTTGGGCGATGGCTTTGCTGTTTTCTGCTTCTGTTCCATCATGGGCAAAGGAAGGGACCAAGAAGTGGGCAGTCAGACTGGGCAAAAAAGGGGGCGGTGTCTCCTCTCCCGCCATCGGCCCAAATGGGACAATCTATGTGGGATCCGATGATTCAAATCTTTACGCCATCAACCCGAATGGAACCTTGAAGTGGGCCTACAAAACCGGAGCTGCTCTGCTTTCCTCTCCCGCAGTCGGATCAGACGGTGTGGTTTATGTGGGATCTTATGACAGAAAGATTCACGCGATTCGCCCGGATGGGAAGCGGAAATGGGCCTTTGAAACCGGAAAGGATGTCTTTTCATCTCCTTCCCTTGGTCCAAGGGGCACGATCTATGTGGGCTCTTATGACAAAAAGCTTTATGCCATCCAGCCCAATGGGAAGCGGAAATGGGCCTTTGAAACAGGGGATTGGGTCAATTCCTCCCCGGCCGTGGGACGTGACGGGATGATATTTGTGGGATCAAGTGACAAGAAACTTTATGCGGTCAGACCGGACGGGACACGGAAGTGGGCATTTCAGACCGGAGGCCCTGTGGAGTCATCCCCGGCTCTGGACGCGAAGGGAATCATCTATGTGGGGTCAGCGGACAAGAAGCTGCATGCGATCAGACCGAACGGGACCCGGAAATGGATTTATGACATCAGGGGGAATGTTTATTTCTCCTCTCCTGCCGTCGGTCCAGGCGGTACCATCTACATAGGATCTGATGATGGAAAGCTTCATGGGATCAATCCAAACGGGACCCGAAAATGGACATTCCAAGCAGGAGACGGCGTGGGATCATCCCCTGCGGTCGGTGCGGATGGCGTGATCTATGCAGGCTCGTTTGACAAGAAAGTCTATGCGATCAACCCAGACGGCTCTCTGAGATGGGCCTATGAAACCAAGAATGAAGTGGACGCTTCCCCGGCCATCGGACCGGACGGCACGATCTATGTGACATCATGGGATGGCAAGCTTCATGCGATAAACAGCGATTCAAAGGGCTTGGCTGACTCTTCATGGCCCATGTTCGGTCACGATGCCCGCCATACGAGAAGGATGTCGCCTTTGCCTGAACCTGATGGGAGCAACCAGAAAAAAATGAACGATAAGCAAATGCGGATAAAAACAGATGTAGCCCCGTAGGGCGGCATGTTTGTAGCAGATACGGATAAAGACAGATATGAAGCCCCGTAGGGCGGCATATTTGAAAATGCCAGGAGAGATGATCATGAAAAAAATCAGTTTGCAATTTGCGGCATGTATGTTGGTTTTATTGATGACTTCGGCGATGCATCCCTGCATGGCCCAAGAAGGGGAAGCGAAATGGACAGCTGATTTGGGTGATGAAGAAGATAAGGGAAGCGGCGGGGTATCCTCTCCCGCCATCGGAGGGGACGGCACGATTTATGTGGGATCCGACGATAGGCGGCTTTACGCGATCAATCCAGACGGCACTCGCAAATGGACGTTTGGAACCGCCGGCTCCATCTTGTCCTCTCCGACCGTCGGCGCAGACGGCACCATCTATGTGGGGTCATACGACAGAAGACTCTATGCCGTGACACCTGACGGCAAGGAGAAATGGGCTTACACCACCGGGGAAAGCATTTATTCCTCTCCTGCCGTCGGACTCGATGGCACCATCTATGTAGGAGCTTATGATGGAAAGCTTTATGCCATCCATCCGAATGGAAAAGACTTGAAGTGGACTGCTGAAATCAGAAACGGCGTCGAATCTTCTCCCGCGATCGGACTGGACGGCACCATCCATGTTGCCTCCGACAACCTTTATGCCGTCAAACCTGACGGCAACCTGAAATGGTCGTTTGACATTGAAGAGTGGACGGCTTCCTCCCCTGCTATCGGATCAGATGGCACCATTTACATCGGCGCAAACATCGGCTCA
>JAOZRQ010000363.1:0-4048 GCA_029940115.1 Desulfobacterales bacterium | reverse complement strand
CTCAATGAAAGGCAGGCTTTACGCGGTCAAGCCTGACGGAAAAGAGGCAAGATGGACATTTGAGACCACCGGCCATATCTATTCCTCCCCTGCCATCGGATCCGATGGCACCATCTATGTCGGCTCCGACGACGGCAACCTTTACGCGATAGTCCCTGACGGAAAACTGAAGTGGACATTTGAGACCACCGGAGAGGTGAGCTCCTCCTCTGCCGTCGGAGATGATGGCACGATTTATGTCGGCGCGTATGACGGAATGCTCTACGCCGTCAACCCGGATGGGAGTCAAAAATGGACTTATAAAGCAGGAGAGGGCTTGGATTCATCCCCAGCTATCGGATCAGACGGGACGGTTTACATCACCTCATGGGGTATTCCCGAAATTGATATTCCAGAAGAACTCGAAGGTATGCCGGGCTTTGAGGATACAGAAGGCGAATTTGGAAAACTTCACGCGATAAACAGTTCTTCAAAGGGATTGGCCGATTCTCCTTGGCCCATGTTCCGGCATGATGCCAAACATACGGGCCGGACTGATCTCTGCATCCGGGCGGTGATTCATACCGTTGAGAAAGGGCCGATTGAAGCGGTCTGGAAGGAAGGGGGCAGAGACGATACAGATGCGGGAGACCGCGTGATATGGGGGCATTTTTACGCAGACCCTACTGACGTGGATTGGGGAAGCGAGGAGAATCCTGATTTGTTCGTCAAAATCTGGTTTGACCGCAACGGACGACTGGACGTGAATTTCTTCCATGTGTCTGTTCCAGACATAGAGGTTTTCTCGGAATATAAAGGGACAAGCCAGCAGGGGAGGACAACGCTGACTGTCAGATACATCAGGCAATGGTACTTGGGCGATGAGAAGGGCATGGAGACGAGGGAGGAGGATGGTGTCGCGGCCACCGGGTATTCGCAGACAGGAAACCCTTCGGGATATTCCACCATCAACGGTCTTAAAATTGGCACTTCGATCAACATTGAGAACGCGGGCTTGATTGATGCGATGTGGCGAAAAGGTGGGGGTGAGATCACCGCGGACGGCCATGAGGTGCTGTGGGGACATTTTTATGCTGACCCAAGCGTTGTGGGATGGGGAAGTGAAAACAACCCGGACCTGTTTGTCAAAATCTGGTTTGATGCGGGCGGAAGGATAGACGTAAATTTCTTCCATGTCTCTGTGCCTGAGATTGAGGTCTATTCGGAGTACCCTGAAGGCGATGGGTATGACGAGACAGGGACGGCGATTATGGCGGATCGGTATTTGCGGCATGAGTATTGGAGGTGATTGATACTGACTGTTGGCGATTGTTGTTCTTTGCTTTGGACGTAGTCAACATACGACAATGTTGTTTTTTGAGTTGATTTGATAGAGACATTGAACTATGAGATTTGTTAAAAAAATATCATCCTTGTTTAAAAGAAGTTACACAGTAACCTTTAAGATAAAAGATGAGAATGGAGGCAGCATTACTGGCAACACTCCTCAAAATGTGAAAGAGGGTGAATCTTGCAAAGAAGTAACTGCCAACCCCAATACTGGCTACAACTTTATCAATTGGACTTCTAATGCTATAATCATTTCAAAAAAAAGGACTTTTATTTATGGACCTGTTTCGAAAAGCATAACTATCTTCGCTAACTTTCAAAAAATAGAAGATCATAACTATAAAGTAGAATTTAAAACATCAGGGGACAACGGTAGCATTACCGGTAACACCCCTCAAAAAGTGAAAGAAGGTGAATATTCTGAAGATGTGACAGCCAATCCAAATGCTGGTTATAAGTTCATGGAATGGACTTCTAATAATGATTTTGTTTCAGAACAAAATCCCCTCACTTATGGACCTGTTTGGAAAAGCATAACTCTCTATGCCAAGTTTGGAAAAATCAGTTGGTGGAAAGATTTCAGTATCGTATCTGGTATGGCGAGCATAATTTCAATTCCTCTCTCTTTTATTCTTACGTTTAGTTCTCAAAGCATTTTGATTTTATTAGAAAAAATTTCATTAAACATTAAATCGCCATTTTTTATTGCAACAATTATGGGTATAGTAATAGGCGGTTTTGGCTTTTCAAAATTATCATCTTTATATAACTTTTTAAAAAATAGGTATGTATGGTTTATTATCAGTTTTCTGCTATTCATTTCAGGAATAGTGAGAACTTTCATAGTCTGTCAATACGGATTTATAGAGCCTATAGCAAAAATCAAATTTGTTCGGGTTTCGGGAAATTCTTCTTATCATAAAAACATAATAGATATTGGTAGTTTTTGGTTAGGAAAACACGAAGTTACCAAGAAACAATGGCGAAAAATTATGAAGGAGGATGAAGATCATTCTTTGAAAAATCATAATCATCCAAAAGTAATGGTCAAGTGGAAGGATGCAAAGGAGTTTATCACAAAATTAAACAAAAAAACGGAAATGCTAAATAGTTTTATAGGTAAAAAAGATTATCGCTTCCCTACAGAGGATGAATGGGAATATGCTTGCACGAACTATGGAATGAAAGAAGAAGAATTGGAATGCAGCAATAAAAAACCACATCCTTCTCATGCTAAAGGTTCATGCAATGATATGACCTTATATGACATGATGGGCAATGTTAAGGAATGGTGTGAAGATGAATATATCGATGATAAGGGAAAGATTGATAAGACTCGTCGAGTAGTTCGAGGGGGAGATTGGAATGGTCCGAAAAAGTGTTCTTTGCGCTATGGTAAATACCCCGATAGCAGAGCTCCGAATATAGGTTTTCGTATCGCAGCCGGTTCAGACATGCCAAGCGATTTGATATTTTCTCTGATATTCACAGTTTCAGGACTCTTCTTGATGTTGATGTTACTGATTTTTAGGAAAAACCATCAAAATGATCAAAATGATATAACTATACTTTTGCACTTTTTTGTAACCCATTGATTATACTGGAAATTCAAAATCAGGCATCAAAATGGCCAGATTCAATGATATCAACAGGTTACAGCGCATTCAGTGGGTCAAAATCCAAAAAGTGCAAAAGTATAGATATAAAAACAACCCGAATTAAGGAGGATAAAAGTTGATTCCAAGAGAAATAATAATTTTATTCATGTCCGTATGTTTAGTTTTGTTATGTGCATGTGCAGAAAAAATTACGTTTTTCACCTTACAAGAACCTAAATTAAAACAGTGTGCATGTCCAGAAGAACTTGAAGCCTCACCTGAAAGGAAGTCTATAAAGGGAAAAAATGGCAAGGAATATTGTGTCACAAAAAAAGGAACTTGGCAGAATCGATGGTGGAATTATTATGAACGAGCTTTATCCTGCATGGACGGAAATTTCTGGGAGGAGGCAGAAGCTGATTTATGTGAAGCAATTAGGCAAAAAAGAAGTGATCAAAGGCAGGCTTCAATGTATGGCTATCATTATATTGATTACTTTCCAAATCGCGAGCTTGGCATTGTATTATTGAAGGATGGAAAAGGACGTATAAAAGAAGCAATTAAAAAATTAGAGCATTCATTGTCTAAAGTAAAAACCGTCAGGGGTTCATTATATCTTAATGAAGCAAGAAAAATCCTGATTAAAGATTATGATAAAAAATCTCCTGAACTCGTTAAAATCTCTATGGAATCCGTGAGGAATGAGCCTGTTGAATTTTTGATGGAAACCAATATTGAAGAGGCTGACATTGAATCTCCGCAAAAAATAAGGATTGAATCTCCAAAAAAAAATGATGATATCAAATTCCCACAGCGCCGCATTTTGACTAGCGCTCTTTCTGTCATTATCAGTGGAGTAGCTGTAGATGATAATTTTGTCAGTTCTGTTAAGATCAATGATAATGAAGTGCCTATTGACGTGTCGAATCCGACCATTCCATTTCGTATGGAACTCCCTCTTATTTCAGGAAAAAATGAAATTCCCATCTTGATAAGCGATTTGGCAAATAATGAATCAGAATTTCCTTTTACGATTTTTGCGGATCATTCAGGGCCTATTATCGGAACTGATGATCCTATAATAACTTCTGAGAAAAATTTCCGTCTTAGAGGATATGTAA
>JAOZRQ010000362.1 GCA_029940115.1 Desulfobacterales bacterium | reverse complement strand
TGGATTCCGGGTCAGATGACGGGAACCTCGTCTGAGGGGGATGAGGCCTCGGGGATTGCCGGTTCCCGTCATTTGCCCGGAACGACAGGTTCATGTCGGATTTGGGACATGAGGACAAAAGTTGTCTGCCAAAAACTGGACATAAATTCTCATGCCAAGTCAAAAAATGAAAGACACCAACATGACGGCGACAAACGGACCTGAACCCTACAGCAACAAGCAAACCGGAACCAAACAATGCATGTACTAAATTTGATTTACATGGGAGGTATTATGAAAAAAACATCTTGGTTTGTCATTCTTTGTTTTTCCCTGTGCGTCATCATTCCTCTGCCGGTGCAGGGTGCCGACCCCATCAGAATCGCAGCGATATTTGCCATGAGTGGTGAGGCGAAACTGGGCAATCTCTATTATTATCAGGGGATAAGACTTGCTGTTGAGGAGATCAACGAGACGGGAGGTCTCTCAGGCCGCCAGCTGGAGGTGATCGAACTGGACAACAAGAGCACGGCAGTCGGCTCAAAGATGGCCGCCATGAAGGCGGTCCGGCTTGATGTGGCTGCCGTCATTGGGGCGGCGTGGAGCTCCCACTCCCTATCCATGGCCCCTGTGCTGCAACAGGCAGGGATCCCGATGATCTCCCCGGCCTCCACAAATCCGAAGGTCACCTTGGCGGGGGATCACATCTTTCGTGTCTGTTTCATTGATCCATTCCAAGGAAGGGTGATGGCGCAGTTTGCCCTTCGGGACCTCGCCGCGAAGCGGGCAGTCATCCTGACAAACAGCAGCAGCGATTACAGCATGGGCCTGTCAGACTATTTCAGAGATGCCTTCACCCAAGACGGAGGAAGCATTCTGTGGGAGGGAAAGTATTTGGGAAAGGCCATTGATTTCACGGATATGCTCTCAAAAACAAAGGCGTTGAATCCGGATGTCATTTTTTCCCCGGGGCATCCGAGAGACAGCAGTCTGCTGATGAGACAGGCGGCCAAAAATGGAATTCAGACCGTTTTCCTGGGAGGCGACGGGTGGGGAGCAGCGATGCTGAAATTCGGAGGCAAGGCCGTGGAAGGCCACCATTTTTCCACTCATTGGCATAAAGACGCGCCTTTTCCATTGAGCAAAAAAGTGCTGGCAAGCTATCATCATCATAAATTTGACAAGGGCAGCGTCTCTGATGTCCCGTTCCACATCCCGCTGACTTATGATGCGGTCATGGTGCTGGCTGACGCTGTCACCCGGGCCCAGTCTCTGGATCGCAAAAAAATCAGAGATGCGTTGGCTGTCACCAAAGGCTTCCAGGGGGCCACAGGAACCATCACCTTTGATGAAAACGGAGACCCCCTGAACAAGGATGCCGTCATCCTGAAATTTGACAAGGGAAAAGTGGTGTTTGTCAAGACGATCAAGCCGTAAAGAATGGCACCGGATGCTTGAAACCGGATGCTGAAGAGAATTGAAAGACTTTCAAAAATCGTCGTTGACAGAACCTCTCCAATTTTTTTGACCTGTGCGGTTGGCCTCCGGATTGAGGTTTTCAGCGAGTGTCTTTCCTGAAGAACCTGCTGACCTCTGCCCCTGACCGCACAGGATGCAATTTTTCAAGCGCTTAGGCGATTTCATAATGAAAAGAAAGACGCTCCGCTTTCAGATATATGCCGCCATCGCCCTGACGTTTTGCTTCATCGCGATCATCTTCAGCCTGATCCTTTACCCGTTTGAAAAACAGCGTCGTGAAACGATCATGAGGAAAATAGAATTGTCAATCAATGCCATTGTGGAGCAGAGTGAGGAATCCATTGCCAATGAGATGTTTCTTCAGCATCATCAGGCGATTGAACTCCTTATCAAAAAGATGCTGGAAACGGAAGGGATCATCGGCATCGGCATTTACACCGAGAATGGCAGACGGTTTGCTGTCACAGATGAGGCGGTTGCGGCCCATCTGACAGATGATGCGCGTGAAGCCGCTTCCCAAGTCTATACGTTTGCCGAGGAGACTTGGAACCACCAAGACGTGGTCACCTATACCCAACCGATCCTCATCATCGGAGATATCCTCGGGTATGTGAAAGTTCATTACAGTCTGACGGATGTCGAGCGGGAGAGCCGCATGGCAATCATCATTTTCATCATGCTTCTCCTGACGATTCTGCTGGTCATGACATGTCTCCTCAATTTCTTGCTAACTCGCTTTGTCATCCACCCGGTGGGGGTGCTCATCCATGCCATGCGGAAGTTGGAAGAGGGATATTTCGGTGAGCAGGTGAATCTTGAGTCTGACAACGAGATCGGAGAGATGGCGCAGACCTTCAATCAGATGTCCGTTGAAAATGCCAAGATCTATCGGGAGCTTGCCGAATTGAACAAAACCCTTGAACAGAAGGTTCGGCAACGGACAGACGAACTGAACAGGAAGAATGTCAAACTGAAGGCGGAGATTGAAGAGCGCAGGCGCGCCCAGAAGGAGCTGCGCCGAGCCGAGAAAAAATACCGATCCTTGTTTGAAAACGCGGTGGAAGGCATCTTCCAAACCGCGCCCGACGGTCGCCTCATCAGTGCGAATCCGTCGTTGGCAAGAATATACGGGTATGATTCACCGGAAGATATGTATGCGTCTGCCACTGACTTTGAAGGGCAATTGTATGTGAATCCGGATGACCAAGAAAAATTACGCAACATTCTTTCTGAAAAAGGGAAGGTGGTCGGGTTTGAATCCCAATTTTTCCGGGAAGATGGCACCATCTCTTGGATGTCCCTGAACGCTGTGGAGGTCAGAGATGAGAAAGGTGACATTCTTTTTTATGAAGGGTCTGTCTTGGATGTTGCTGAACGGAAACTCGCGGAAAAAGAAATCCAAGCGTTGAACAGGGCCCTCCGGCAGAAAAACATGGCATTGAACGAAACGCTCGGAGAAGTCGAAGAGGCCAACAACAAAATCATGCAGAGCATCCGATATGCCAAAACCATCCAACTCTCTCTGCTCCCCAATGCCGATCAGGTGAGGATTTGGCTCCCCCACAGCTTCTTCATCTGGGAACCAAGGGATGTCGTGGGCGGGGATATCTTCTTTGTGGACGCCTTTGAGGAGGGGCTTGTCATCGCCATCATTGACTGCACCGGGCACGGCGTTCCCGGAGCCTTCATGACCATGATCGCGTCTTCTGCGCTGAGAAGGGTCACACAGGATGAGGGATGTCATGAGCCTGCTGAAATCCTGAAACGGCTCAATGTCATTGTCAAGACGTCGCTTCAGCAGGACACGGATCACGCGTTTTCCGATGACGGGCTGGATGCCGCGGTCTGTTTCGTCAGCAAGCCTGCAAGGAATACAGCGGAGAAAAGACGCCTGACGTTTGCCGGCGCAAGACTGCCGCTGATTTATATTCAGAACGGTGAGGTGAGCTTCATCAAGGGCGACAAGCAGAGCATCGGCTATAAAAGATCGGATTTGAGCTTCAATTTCACCAATCATACCATTCATGCAGAGAGAGACATCTCTTTTTATCTGTCAACCGACGGTTTTTGGGACCAGATGAGTGAGAACAAACGTAGCCGTTTCGGATTCAGGAGCTTTGGCAAAAGGCGGTTCAAAACTCTGCTCGGAGAGATCAGCGACATCCCCTTTGAACAGCAGAAAAACAGGCTCCTTGAGGCGTTTCATGCCTACAAGGGGGAAATGGAAAGGCAGGATGATGTGGCCGTGATAGGATTTGGATTCAAGTAATACGATTTTTCAAATCGTTTGGACCTCCCCTGCCCGTGAACGTGAACGTGGACATGGACATGCGTAATCGTGGACATGCCCGTTGCCTGTGAACGTATCTGGTTCTAACGGTTTTTGTGGTTTCCGACACGGGCTGAAAATTGTGATCCGCAGATGAACGCGGATGAACGCGGATGCCCTGCGTGTCGGGCCCATCCGCGTTCATCCGCGTTCATCCGCGGTTTGTTCCGAGGCACTTTCCTCCAAGTACTTAAGCGGCAAAGCGGAGAAACCCGGTTTTTCTTTCGGGTACTGCTTGGATCAAAGGCAAAACCAACTTTCTTTCTTACAGAGAACCCAGAATGGGCGCATTCCCATTTTTCCGGTAATATTACGCAACGCGTGAAACGTGAGGCGTGAAGTTGGCTGGAAAAATGGGAATGCGCCCCCAGAATAGAGGACAGAAACATGCCAAAAACGAAAATCATCTGCACGATCGGCCCCGCGAGCGGTTCCCCGGAGATTATCAGGGAACTGATCATTCAGGGGATGAATGTGGCCCGGCTCAACTTTTCCCATGGAACCCACGAGGAACACGGGGAGAAGATCCGGATGATCCGGACCATTTCCGAAGAACTGGACAAGCCCGTTGCCATCTTGCAGGACCTCTGCGGGCCCAAGATCAGAGTGGGAAAAGTCCCTGACCCGGGCATACGCCTTGAACCGGGAGAACAGTTCGTTTTGACGAGTGAGCCAGGGGCATATGCGAATGACCGGGTTTCCGTCTCTTATCCGGACCTTCCCCTTGAAGTGAAACCGGATGACAGAATCCTGCTGGCTGACGGCATGATGGAACTGCTGGTGAAACGCGCAGATCAGACGGATATTCTATGCGAAGTCATCACCGGCGGGACATTGACCTCCCACAAAGGCATCAATCTCCCCACAGGAACCATCCGGGCGGAATCGCTCACCGAAAAAGACAAGGCGGATCTTCTCTTCGGCTTGGCACACGACGTGGATTATGTCGGGCTCTCCTTTGTGAAAACAGCCGAGGACATTCTGAAGCTCAAGGAGATCATCAGGAAGGAGAACAAGGATACGCCCGTTGTCGCAAAGATCGAAAAGCACGAGGCATTGGCAAACATCGAAGCGATCATGGCCGCGTCTGATGCCATCATGGTGGCCCGGGGCGATCTCGGCGTGGAAATTCCGCTGGAGAATGTCCCCGGCATTCAGAAGGCATTGGTGAGCAAGGCCAATGCCATGGGAAAGCCGGTCATCATTGCCACCCAGATGCTCCGCTCCATGGTCAACTCGGTTCGTCCCACGCGGGCCGAGGCGACGGATGTGGCCAATGCGGTGCTCGACGGCGCGGATGCGGTCATGCTCTCCGAGGAGACCGCAAGCGGCAACTTTCCGGTTCAGGCTGTTGAATTCATGGTTCGCATCGCAGAGGACGCGGAGAAGAATTTTCCCCATGAGAAATATCTGAAACTGATACCCGGCAAAGATGTCTCCGGATCGGTGGCCCATGCCTCCTGCGTCCTCGCGGATCATCTCGACGCGGCGGCCATCGTGGCCACCACACGATCTGGATTCACCGCCATGCAGATTTCACGATTCAGACCGAGAACCAAGATCATCGCCCTATCCCCCGAAAAGTGGAGCATCCGTCGGCTTGCCCTCTGCTGGGGCTGCTTTCCCAGCCTTGTGCCGGAGCATAAGGATACCGATGAGATGATTGAGAAAGCCGCGCTCTCCGCCATAGGCACAGGAAACGTCTCAAAGGGGGACCTGATTGTGATCACCGCCGGCCACCCGGTCTGGGTCGCGGGAACCACAAATATGATGCGGGTGAAACGCTTGTAAACGTGAACCGTGAACGTGAACGTGAACTTGAACGTGAACCTCGTGAACCTCGTGAACTTAAATAAAGCTGATTATAACGCCGTTTTGAGGAGAGTGGGGTCAGGACGGACACCGCCCTCTCTTTCCGGGTGGCAGGAGCCCTCAGTCTGTGAGCATTCATGTTCACGTTTAAGTTCACGTTTAAGTTTAAGTTCACGTTCAAGTTTGAGTTCAAGTTCACATTCACGTTCATGGGATGACAAAAGGCGTTATAATCAGAAATAAAGGATGAAAAGAACATGCTCGTTTCAGAGAAAATAATTGACACAGCCGACAGCGTCATCGCGGCGACTTACAAGAGACCGCCCATCGTCTTTGCGAAAGGGGAGGGCTGTACCCTCTGGGATACCGAAGGGCGGACCTATGCCGATTTTGTCTCAGGCATTGCGGTCTGCAACTTGGGCCATGCCCATCCCCGGGTGGCAAAGGTCCTTTCAGCCCAGGCAGAGACCCTCCTTCATGTCTCCAACCTCTATTACACCATTCCCCAGACTGAACTCGCGGCATGGCTGGTTGAACAGAGTTTCGCGGATCGGGTCTTTTTCTGCAACAGCGGGGCCGAGGCAAACGAGGCCGCGATCAAGCTGGCCCGGAAGTATTTCAAGGACAAGGGGGAGGATGCGCGTTATCGGATCATCACCATGGAGAAATCCTTTCACGGACGGACCATGGCCACCCTCTCCGCGACGGGTCAGGAGAAGATCAAAAAGGGGTTTGATCCGGTGTTGAACGGATTTGACTTTGTCCCGTTCAACGACGCGGACGCGCTGCGTGACAAGATCGGGCCGTCCGTCTGTGCGGTGATGCTGGAACCGATCCAGGGGGAGGGCGGGGTCCGCTGTCCAGATACTGGATATCTCAAGCAAGTGAGGGATATCTGCGATGCGGCCGGCATTCTCCTGATTTTCGATGAGATACAGACCGGCATCGGCCGCACGGGGACGCTTTTTGCTTACGAGCATTTCGGAATTGAGCCGGATATCATGACCTTGGCAAAGGCCCTCGGCAACGGTCTGCCCATCGGCGCAATGCTCGCCAGAGAACAGATCGCCGAATCTTTTGGCCCGGGATCCCATGCGTCCACATTCGGCGGCACCCCCATCGTGACCGCCGCGTCCCTGGAAGTCCTGAAAACGCTCTCCGAAGAGAAGATCATTGAGCATTGCCAAGAGATCGGGGCCTATTTCAAGGAGCGGCTCTTATGGTTGAAAGATCGCCATGAGATCATCGAGGATGTCCGCGGCATTGGATTGCTCCTCGGCATGAGGCTGAAGATCAACGGAGAAGATATCGTCAGTACCTGCATGGAAAAAGGATTCCTGATCAACTGCATCCAAGAGACCATTCTGCGCTTTGTTCCGCCGTTGGTTGTTCAAAAAGATGCAATTGATTCGCTGGTAGAGTATTTGGATGAAATAATGGCAAATATTCGGTAAACTCCGTGTCCGCTCCCGCGGGATTGCCAAATCCGGCGGGGGTGGCGGTTCGGATTTGTCAATCGTTCGACGGCTTGACGACTCGACAGAGCTCGCCGAAGTC
>JAOZRQ010000361.1 GCA_029940115.1 Desulfobacterales bacterium | reverse complement strand
AGGATCAACCGGATGATCGGACACCTTCTGACCCTCTTGGAGGGGATTGTCGCCGACCCGGAACGGAGGGTCTCCGAACTGCCGCTGCTGACCGAGGCGGAGCGGCATCGGATCCTTTGTGAGTGGAACGACACGGAGACCGAATACCCGAGGGACAGATGCGTCCACCATCTGTTCGAGGAGCAGGCGGGACGGACGCCGGACGCGGTGGCGGTGGTGTTCGAAGATCAGCAGATGACCTATTCGGAGCTGAACGTCCGTGCCAACCGGCTGGCGCATCATCTGATCTCCCTCGGGGTCGGCCCCGAGGCGCCCGTCGGGATGTGCATGGAACGCTGTGCGGAGATGGTCACGGGAATCATGGGGATCCTGAAGGCCGGCGGGGCATATGTCCCCCTTGATCCGGACCATCCGAAGGAGCGGCTGGCTTTCATGCTGGCGGATGCCGATGTCGGGGTGCTGGTGACGCAGGAGAGGCTGACGCCGCTGTTGCCAGACCATGAGGCGCACACGGTCTGCCCGGACAGGGACGACGCCACATTCGGGGAAGGCTGCGACAATCCTGCCACCAATGTCGGGCCGGACAATCCCGCGTATGTCATCTACACATCCGGCTCCACGGGCCGCCCCAAGGGGGTGGCAGTCGGACACGGAAGCCTTCACAACTACGTCATGACCTTTGTCCGTGAGTTCGGCATCGGCTCCCAGGACAGGCTGCTCTGTCAGACCTCCGTCACGTTCGACGCGTCGGTCGAGGAGATCTACCCAGGCCTCTGCACCGCGGCGGGGCTTGCCGTCTGCCGGAGTTCCCGGGATTTGGACGCCCTGTTCTCCGACATTCTCCGGCATCGGATCACCGTGCTGAGCCTCTCCCCGGCGGCCGTGGGCCATCTGAACACCCGTGCGGATGATCTGACGGACCTCAGGCTTCTGATCAGCGGTGCGGACATCCTTCACCCTTCCCATGTCACCAATCTTTTCGTCAGAACGGCGATCTGCAACACATACGGCCCGACGGAGGCGACCGTCTGCAGCACATATCACAGAATCGGACATCTGCCTGATGCCCCCCCTCCCATAGGACGTGCCATCGCCAACACATGCCTCTACATTGCGGACACTCATCTGCGGCCTGTTCCGATCGGAGTGTCCGGCGAGCTCGGCATCGCCGGCGTGGGACTTGCCAGGGGCTATCTGAACCGGCCGGATCTCACCGCCGAGAGGTTCATCCCGGATTCCTTCGCCGGCAAGCCCGGGGGCCGCCTATACAGGACCGGGGACCTGTGCCGCCACCTCCCGAATGGGGACATCGAATTCATCGGCCGCACCGACCATCAGGTCAAGATCCGAGGCTTCAGGATCGAGCTCGGAGAAATCATGGCGGTGCTGTCCGGACATCCGTCCGTCAGGGACAGCGTCGTCATCGCGAGGGAGGCCCCGTCCGGAGACAGGCGGCTTGCCGCATACGTCGTCGGCGAGGCCGGCGCCTCCGAGCTGCGGGAGTATCTGAGTCGAAGGCTACCGGACCACATGATCCCCGCCCTGTTTGTGTCCATGGACGCCCTTCCCCTGACGCCCAACGGAAAGATCGACCGCGACGCGCTGCCCGAACCGGACATGTCCGGCATGTCCGAGGGTGACTATGCCGCGCCCCGGACACGGAGCGAGAGGATTCTGGCCCGGATATGGGAGGAGGTCCTGGGGGTGGGACGCGCCGGCATCCACGACAACTTCTTCTCCCTCGGCGGCGACTCGATCGTCAGCATCCGGGTCGTCTCCCGGGCCGCGGCGGCCGGCCTCTCCCTGACCGTCCGGCAGATGTTCGAGCATCAGACCCTCGCGGCGCTGGCGGGCGTGGCGGGGGAGGGGACGGGCGTCCGTGCGGAGCAGGGGGCCGTTGTCGGCGACGTCCCGCTGACCCCGATCATGCGATGGTTCTTCGAGCCGCCCCGCGCCGACCCGCACCATTTCAACCAGTCGGTGCTGATGGAGGTCTCCGGCAGCCTGTCGCCCGGGACGCTCGGCAGGGCACTAAGCGCGGTGGTCCGCCATCACGACGCGCTCCGCATGGCGTTCACGAAAACCGGGGAGGGATGGCATGCGGTCTGCACCGCGCCGTCGGACACGCCCCTCCTCCCCGAGACCGTTGACCTCTCCGCCCTCCCGGAGGACGGGCGGCTTCCGGCCCTGGAATCCCATGCGTCGTCTCTCCAAGCCAGCCTCAGTCTCTCCGATGGAATGCTCATGAAGGCGGCCTATTACAAAATGGGAGGGACGACAAACGACTCGACTGAGCTCGCCGAAGTCAACGGACAACGAGCAACACCCGACGGACAACAGACAACACCCAACGGGCAACAGGCAACGAACTACCTCCTCATCGTCATCCACCATCTCGCGGTGGACGGCGTGTCGTGGCGCATCCTGCTGGAGGACCTGGAGGCCGCCTGCGGGCAGGTCGCGGCGGGCCGGCCGGTGAGGCTCCCCCCGAAGACGACGTCGTTCCGCGAATGGGCCCTGCGCCTGTCGGATCATGCGGATTCGGAGATCCTCCCGGACGAGGGGGGCCACTGGCTGAATCTGTGCCGCGGCGACATGCCGCGTCTTCCGACAGACCGTCCGCATGACATGTCGGACAACACCGTCGCCTCGGCGGAGACCGTCTCCGTCGGCCTGACCCGGGAGGAGACCGGCGCGCTGCTCCGGGACGTGCCGCCAGCGTATCGCACACAGATCAACGACATCCTGCTGACCGCGCTGGCCCAGGCGGTGGGCCGACTCACGGGGAGCAGGGAGGTCCTGTTCGACCTGGAGGGCCACGGCAGGGAGGAGCTCTTTGACGACACGGACATCTCCCGCACGGTCGGCTGGTTCACAAGCATCTTTCCCGTGAGGCTGGAACTGACCCACGACGACCCTGGTGGCCTGATCAAGTCGGTCAAGGAGCAGCTGCGGGCCATCCCGGGGCATGGGATCGGACACGGCATCCTCCGGCATATGGCATCCGATGAGGAAACCCGGGACGCCTTGGGGGCGGTGCCGGATCCGGACATCTGCTTCAACTACTTGGGACAGTTCGACGAGTCCGTCTCCGGGTCGGGCCTGTTCTCCCCCGCGGAGGCGTCCGCGGGATCGGAGCACAGCCCCCGGAGGATCCGGGATCATCTGATCGATGTCAACGGAATGGTCGTCCGCGGGGAACTCGCACTCGACTGGACATACAGCGAAAACATCCACGACAGGGGGACCGTGGAGGGCCTGGCCCGGGATTTCATCACTGTATTGCGGGGGCTGATCGCCCACTGCCAGTCGCCCGAGGCCGGCTGCGTGACCCCCTCGGACTTCCCGCTTGCCAAGGTGGACCAAGAAGTTCTGGATCGCATGCATGAGGAGGCGGATCATGAAATTGAGGACATCTGTCCGCTGACCGCCTCCCAGCAGGGAATGCTCTTTGAGACGCTGGCCTTCCCGGGATCGGGAACCCACATCGAGCAGACCGTCTGGAGCGTCCGGGGGAACTTCGACCCTCCGGCCTTCGGACAGGCATGGCAACGGCTCGTGGACCGCCATCCCATGTTGCGCACGGCCTTCATATGGGAGGGAACGGACGAGCCGCTCCAGATCGTGGCCCGGCACACGGACCTTCCCGTCCTCCAAGAGGACTGGCGTGAGATCCCCCCGGAACGGCACCGGGAGAAGCTGGAGGCCCGCCTCGCATCCGACCGGAGACGGGGATTCCGCATGGATGAGGCTCCGCTGATGCGTCTGCTGGTCTTCCGGACCGCCGCCG
Organism: Desulfobacterales bacterium; assembly: GCA_029940115.1. Classification (GTDB taxonomy): domain Bacteria; phylum Desulfobacterota; class Desulfobacteria; order Desulfobacterales; family 4be13; genus JAOZRQ01. The sequence goes on along the minus strand of JAOZRQ010000361.1, from coordinate 3,371 downwards.
ACGCGCTTGACATTGTGTGGACACATCACCACATCCTCATCGACGGATGGTGCGGCCCCCTGATCTTGGGGGAGGTCCTGACATCCTACGAGGCGTTCCGAAACGAGAGGGAGGTCGAAACCGGACCCGCGCCGTCCTACCGGGCTTACATCGGATGGCTGCAAGGGCGGAGCCTGCACGAGGCCGGGGTCTTCTGGAAAAGGGAGCTGGAGGGATTTCATTCGCCCACCCCGCTCGGAAGGAAGACCGTTCCCGCAGGGGACGCCTTGCCAGAGGAACGGTATGGCGAGCACACCGGCTCCCTGCCGGCCGACCTCACCGCGGACATGCGGACCCTCGCGGAAAGATGCCGCATCACCCTGAACACCCTCGTTCAGGGAATCTGGGCCATGCTCCTGAGCCGCTACGGCGGGGAGTCCGACGTAGTCTTCGGCGCGACGGTCTCGGGCCGTCCGCCGGAGCTTCCGGACGCGGAGACGACGATCGGGCTCTTTATCAACACCGTGCCGCTGAGATTCCGGATTTCCCCTGACATCTCCCTAATGGACTGGCTCGGATCGGCCCAGGAGCGTCAGCTCGAAATGCGGAGCCACGAACACTGTTCCGCCGGCCAGATCCGGGAATGGGGCGAGGTTCCCGGATCCCTGCCCCTTTACGAGAGCATCCTGGTGTTTGAGAACTATCCCGACGATCCGCTGACCTCGCTGCCCTCGGATCATCTCATCCATGTCCGGGGGACCCGATCCGCCGGTGCGCGGACCAGCCACGCGCTGACCCTCATGATCTCCGCGGATTCGCAACTTCATATGCATATGGTGTACGACGCCCGCCGTTTCGCGGACAGGGACATCGCCCGGATCCCGAAGCACTTTCGGATGCTCTCGGGGGGCATTGTCGCCGATCCCGAGCAGTCCCCCGTGTCCCTTATGGAGCGCATTCCCGTGGAGGAGACACCGGCGGTCAGGGAACTCCGGAAGGCGGTCCGGGGGGAGGAGCTGATCCCGCGTGACATCCATGAGCTCGGACTTGTCCGGATATGGCGAGAGATGCTGGGCACCGACACAGTCGGCATCCGGGACAGCTTCTTCGATCTCGGGGGCCACTCGCTCTTGGCCGTCCGCCTGATGGCGGAGATTCAGCGCCAGTTTGGGGCGAACCTCCCCTTGGCGAGCCTCTTTCAAAATCCCACCATCGAGGCGCTGGCAAACGTGCTCCGCAGCCACACGGAGGCCCTGCCCTGGTCGTCCCTGGTCCCGATCCGGCCGGGCAACGCGAAGCGTCCGTTCTTCTGCATTCCCGGAGGCGGCGGAAACGTGGTCTATCTGCATCATCTGGCCCGTCATCTCGATGAGGATCAGCCGTTTTACGGATTGCAGGCGATCGGCCTCGACGGTGTCACCGAGCCGCACACGGCGGTGGAGGGGATGGCAGCGGACTATGTGGCCGAGATGCGGGGCACCCAGCCCCACGGGCCCTACCTGCTTGGTGGCCACTCCTTCGGGGCGTATGTGGCCTCCGAGGCGGCCCGGATACTGCTCGACCAGGGGGAACGGGTCGGCCTGCTGGTCATCTTCGACACCATGTCCCCGCCACTTCTCAACGACAATTCGGAACCTGACGACGCGGATCTGATCGTGGGCCTCTCCAAGGACATCAGCAACGCCATGGGCGGAGATGTCAGGCTCTCCCATGAGGAGGCCCGGTCGTCGGGCATTGAGGGAAGCCTGGAGATGCTGGTCGGACGGATGGCGGAGGCCGGAATCCTGAATCCGGGGGCCGGCATGTCCCAGATCCGGGGAACCTTCAACATTTACAGGGCCAACGCCCGGACAGCGTATGTCCCGGAGGATGTCCGTCCGGTTCCGGTCACGCTTTTCAAGGCGGAGATCCAGGAAACGGAGGGGGCTGACGAGGAACTTCTCAGAAAGCGGGAGATGCCGGACTGGGGGTGGGACGAGTTCTCGGACGGGCCCGCGGAGGTGGTCGCTGTTCCGGGGGATCATGTGACCATGATGGCCGAGCCGCATGTGCGGGTGTTGGCGGAACAGCTCAGGGTGTGCATTGAAAAGGCACAGGGAGACTAACCCCTGTTCCCCTGTCCCCTCGCCCGGCATGGAGACGGACAAGGCGTTTTATGACTGGACAAGGCGTTTTATGACTGAATTGGGCGGGGACACGAGCACGGGCAGGTTTCATGACTGAATCGGACGGGGGCAGGGGTTTTGTGACTGAATCGGGCAGGGTTTTATGACTGAATTGAGCAGGGCAGGGGCACGGGCAGGGAAACCAACAACTTACAGTTGCATTTGCAGAGGAGACTTTGACTATGGAGATTCAAAAGATCGGCGTGATAGGTGCTGGTGTGATGGGGGTCGGTGTTGCCCAGGCCCTCGCGCAGACCGGTCATCAGGTGGTGCTCATCGACATTTCCGACGAGGTTCTGGGACGGTCGGAACAGGAGATCAGAAACAATCTGCGTTTCCAAGGCCTTTTCTCCAAAGAGCGGGCCGAAGATCCGGAAAAGGTGCTGGGCCAAATTGCATTCACCACCGACTACCAGATGCTCGGTGACGTGGACTTTGTGGTGGAGAACGTGGTGGAGAAATGGGATGTCAAAAAGGAGGTTTACATCCAGACGGACAGGATATGCCCGCCGCAATCCGTGCTTGCGGCCAACACCTCCTGCATCTCCATCACCCGCATCGGATCGGCCACGAACCGGCCTGACAAGGTGATCGGAATGCACTTCATGAACCCGGTGCCGATGAAGAACACAACCGAGGTGATCCGGGGGCATCACACATCGGATGAGACGGTGGAGACTGCGAAGACCTTCCTCTCCCAGATGGGAAAGGAGTGCATCGTCGTGAACGACTCCCCGGGGTTCGTCTCCAACCGCGTGCTGATGCTGACGATCAACGAGGCGGTGTTCCTGGTGCATGAGCAGGTCGCGTCCCCGCGGGAGATTGACGACATCTTCAAATCCTGCTTCGGACACAAGATGGGCCCCTTGGAGACCGCCGACCTCATCGGACTGGACACCATCCTGTATTCCGTCGAGGTGCTTCATGAAAGCTTCAGTGACAGCAAATATCGTCCCTGTCCGCTGCTCAGGAGGATGGTGGATGCGGGATTGCACGGTCGCAAGAGCGGGGAGGGGTTTTATCAATATTGATTTGACCCACCCGTGCCCCTGCCCGTTCCTGATCCTGCGGAACGGGTGAGAATTCGGGCAGGGGATGGGCAGGGGAAATCGATAATTTGCAATTTTGTTTTGAAGGATGCCAAATTTCAGTTGTCCCTACGGGACAGGATGAAATTGTGAATGTTCGACCCGGCAATGAATTGCCGGGCTATTCTCACAAGTCCCT
>JAOZRQ010000034.1 GCA_029940115.1 Desulfobacterales bacterium | reverse complement strand
CCTTCATCCTTCAAACTTCATCCTTCATCCTTCAAACTTCATCCTTCATCCTTCAAACTTCATCCTTCATCCTTGAACGAGACCCTTTACACCCAACCCGCCCTCTTTGCCCTCGAATATGCCTTGGCCGAGATGTGGGGTTCCTGGGGCATCATTCCGTCGGCGGTGATGGGGCACAGTGTGGGCGAATATGTGGCCGCGTGTGTGGCCGGGGTGTTCAGTTTGGCGGATGGCCTGAGACTGATTGCCGAGCGCGGCCGGCTGATGCATGCCCTGCCCCGGGATGGCCAGATGGTGGTCGTGTCTGCGGACGCGGCCCAAGTTGAGAAGGCGATCCGGCCTGACGCGGATGAGGTCTCCATCGCGGCCATCAATGGACCGGAGAACGTGGTCATATCGGGCCGGATGCAGGCCGTGGAAAAGGTCGCGGCCCGCTTGGGAGCTGAAGGGATCAAGACCAAGGGACTGGCGGTCTCCCATGCGTTCCACTCCCCCCTGATGGAACCGATGATGGCCGAGTTTGAACGGGTCGCTTCAACGGTCGCGTACGCATCCCCGAAAATCCCGCTCTGTTCCAATGTCACCGGCGAACGGATCACGAATGAGATCGCCACCCCGCGCTACTGGTCGAACCATGTGCGCCAGCCCGTGCAGTTTGCCCAAACCATGGAGACCCTGCATCGGATGGGATGCGGGATGTTTGTGGAAATAGGCCCCAAGCCGACCCTGCTTGGAATGGGCTGCCAGCGCCTGCCGGATGATGTGGGAGTCTGGTTGCCAAGTCTGCGCGAGGGGAGAGATGACTGGGAACAACTGCTCCACAGTTTGGCTGAGGCGTATGTCCAGGGAGCCCCTGTGGATTGGCAAGGCGTTGACCGGGATCATCCCCGACGTCGGGTCCTGTTGCCGACCTACCCTTGGCAACGCCAACCCTATTGGATGACGCCGGCCGATGGGACATCAGAGAATTGGACCACATCGGTTGATGGGCCATCATCGGACGTCCCGCGTGGGACAGAACAGACCACGATCCTCCGTCACCTCACCGAGGGAGAGATCCAGAAACTGGTCGCGCAGGTGGAACAGGCCGGGGATTTCTCTCCTGAGGAGAGGGCCCTGTTGCCCAAGGTGCTGGACGTGTTGGTGCAGCAACATCAACAGGAATTTTCAACCGCGGCTGTCAGGGATTGGGTTTACGAGGTCAAATGGTGTGTTCAGCCCCGTCAGGGATTGCCCCCCGATTATCTGCTTTCGCCGCCGGAGATCCATGACCATCTGGGGCCCCATATGGAGATGTTGCGGACGCGCCAAGATTTGAGAGACTATGGGCAGCTCATCCAAACCCTCGAAACCCTGAGCATCGACTATGTGGTCCGCGCGTTCCATGACATCGGCTGGACATTCCGAATCGGCCACCCCTTTTCAGTCTCCGACATCGCGACACAGTCCGGTGTCATTGATCAACACAGACGATTGCTGGCCCGTCTCTTGGAGATGTTGGCGGAGGAGGGGATGCTCCAGGCCCGTGGAGATCAGTGGGATGTGGTGAGGCTCCCCGACAAGCCGAACAATCCGTCTGCCCAATTGCATGAGCTGAAAGCCACCTGTCCGACGGTCGAAATGGAGGCGATCCTGTTGGCACGGTGTGGTGAGAGACTGGCTGAGGTGCTGAAAGGCGCATGTGATCCGTTGAGCCAATTGCTCTTTCCAGAAGGGGATCTGACCACAGCGGCCAAGCTCTACCAAGATTCTCTTGGGTCACAGGTGGTGAATACGCTGGTGCAACAGGCCGTGACCATGGCATTGACCTGGCTGCCCCGGGATCGCATGTTGCGCATCCTGGAAATCGGCGCTGGCACAGGCGGGACCACCGCATATGTGTTGCCCCATCTGCCGCCTCAGCAAACCGACTATTGCCTCACGGATCTCTCCCCCTTATTCCTGAGTCAGGCCAAGGAGAAGTTTGCGGATCACCCTTTCATCCATCATCAGTTGCTCGACATCGAGCAGGCCCCCGAGGAACAGGGATTTGATGCCGATCCGTACGATCTGGTGCTGATCGCCAACGTGTTGCACGCGACCCGGGATTTGCGCCAATCGGTGCGCCATGTCCGGGAGTTGCTGATGCCGGGCGGGCTGCTCGTGTTGCTCGAAAACACCGGGCCCATGCGCTTCATTGATCTGATCTTCGGGCTGACCAAGGGATGGTGGCAGTTTGCGGATGCTGATCTGCGCGCTTCCCATCCCCTGATCTCCGTTGATCAATGGCGGAGATTGCTGGAGGAGAATGGCTTCCAGGAGACCGCCGCGCTGGCCACCCCTCAGGCGGAGGGCATCCTCTCGAAACAGGCGGTGATCATCGCCCAGAAGGGGCAAGCGGCAAGGGGCGAACGGCCAGCGGCCAGCGTCACCCCATCACCCCTCGCCCCTCGCCCCTCGCCCATTGCCCCTCGCCCATTGCCCCTCGCCCATTGGCTGATTTTCGGAGATGAGCATGGCGTGGGCCGCCAATTGCAGCAGGGCCTATGCACCAAGGGGAAAGATTGCACACTCGTCCTCCCGGGTGACAGGTATGAACGGATCGCGGAACAGACTTGCAGACTCAGCCCTTATGATGTCAACGACTTCCATCAGCTATTGCGCGACATGCGAGAGCATGCCCCGGCCCTGCGAGGCGTGGTCCATCTGTGGAGCGTGGACGCACCAGACGCGAACACCCTGACGGCAACCGACTTGGAGAAGGCATCCGAGCGGAATGTCGGGAGCCTCTTGTACCTGACACAGGCCTTGTCTGACGCGGGATTCTCCCCGCCTCCCCGGTTGTGGCTGGTGACCCGGGGGGCCGTGGCCGTCACTGCGAACGCACCGTTGCCCGGGCTGGCCCAATCGCCATTGTGGGGCATGGGGAGCGTGATCGCCTTGGAACATCCGGAGTTCAGGACCGTGCGAGTCGACTTGGGGCATGACATGGGAATCGATGCCGCCGGTCACGCGTTGGCGGAGGAGATCTGTTATGAGCAGGCGGCCCGGATCATTCCGACAACAGAAGCATCGGTTCATTCAAGGCGAAGCCCTGTGGCCCGTTCTGAGACCCAGGAAGACCAGATCGTTCTTTGCGACCATGCCCGTCAGGTCGCGAGGCTGGTCCCCGCCACTCCGCCCCCAACTGAGCGTGTGACGTTCCGTGACGACGCGACCTATCTGATCACCGGCGGCTTGGGAGGCTTGGGGATGCGGGTCGCGGCGTGGATGCGCGACAGGGGCGCGACACATCTGGCATTGGTCGGTCGTGGCACACCGAATGCGGAGACCCGTCAGAAATTGGAGGAACTTGGACAGATGGGCACCCAAGTGAGGGTTCTCCAAGCCGACGTCTCCGTGGCGGCACAGGTTGCGGACGTCCTGTCGGAGATTGAGGCCTCCCTGCCCCCGTTGCGGGGGATCATCCACGCGGTGGGGGTTCTGGATGACGGGATGTTGCGGAATCAGTCGTGGCCCCGGTTTGCAACCGTCATGGCCCCCAAGGTGAGCGGTGCGTGGCATTTGCACACGCTGACCCGGGATTGCGGCCTTGACTTCTTTGTCCTATTCTCCTCGGCCACCTCCTTGGTAGGCAATGCCGGCCAGGCGAATCACGCGGCGGCCAATGCCTTCTTGGACGCACTGGCCCATCATCGCCGAGGGGAGGGATTGCCCGGATTGAGCATCAACTGGGGAGCTTGGGCCGAGGTGGGCGCGGCGGCCCGGCACCAGATGGATGATCGAATCGAGGCAAAGGGCGGGGGCACCATCCCGCCCCACCAGGGAGTGCTGGCATTGGCACAGGTTTTCTCACACGCGGGGGCACAGGTGGGGATCATCCCCCTCGACCGATCCCAATTCTCGGCACAGGGCATTTCTCCGTTCTTCTTGGAATTGTCGCCCCCAACCGAATCCCAATCGGCAAAAGATCAACCAATCGACTTCATCGAGGCGTTTCAGAACGCACCGGCCCGAAAGCGTCGGACGTTGCTGATGGACCATGTGCGCACACAGATGGCCGAGGTACTAGCCATCGCTTCTCCGAACACCATGGATTGGCAACAAGGATTCTTTGAGTTGGGAATGGATTCCCTCACCTCTGTGGAATTGAGAAACCGCCTGCAACAGACACTCGGAACCTCCCTGCCCACCCAATTGGCATTTGATCATCCCACAATCGAGGAGTTGGCCGATTATCTGCTCAGGGAAGTGCCCGGCCTGATGACGGAGGCAGGGGATGGGCACATCGAGCCGTCCAGGGCCGAGAATGATCCCAAGAATGGGACGGATTCAACCCAACTGGACGAACTCTCGGAAGATGAGCTGGCCGCGCTCATCGACGACACATTGGCCGAGGTTGGGAATTGAGTCCGGAGTGCAAAGGTGACACGGATGAGAACGTATCTGAAGGAAAGAATCGGGAACCCCGAACTGTTCACAGGCCGGAGGAGGGAGCTGACCTACTTCCTGAACTGGATCGAGCGGATAAGGCGGGAAATATCCATGAGCACGGCCATCCTCTCCCGGAGAAAGACCGGGAAGACCGCGATCCTGCAAAGGCTGTTCAACATCACGTTCCACAGGGACGCGGGGATCGTGCCGTTCTACTTTGAGATCCGGGAGGCGGACCAGTGGCTCGGCGACCTCTGCGAGGAGTTCTTCCTCACCTTCGTCTATCACTTCATCGCGTTCGGAACCCGGAAGACGGAATACTTGGAATTCGTTGATATGGGAACCTTCCGGGATGCCGCGGCCGTGGCCCGGAGGGAGGGGTTCGAGTATCTGGAGAGGCTGACGGAGAGGGCCATCTCTCTGAGCGGCGAGGGAAAGACGGACCGCCTGTGGAACATGGTGAGGGAGACGCCCCGGGCCGTCGCCGGCCACTATGACCTGCGTGTGCTCCAGATCATCGACGAGTTCCAGTTCCTCAACCGCCACATATACAGGGACAAGACATGCAAGGACAGGATCGCCAACCTTGCCGGGAGCCACCTGCACACGGCCGAGCATAAGAACTCGCCGCTACTGGTCTCCGGGAGCTGGGTGGGCTGGCTCGCGGACGACCTGCGCAGCATGCTCCCGGGGAGGTTCCAGTTCCATTATCTCGAGGGCCTCCCCGATGACGAGACGATCGAGATGATCCTCAGGTACTCCCTTCTGGAGGGTGTCCCTGTGTCCGAGGGGATCGTCCCCCTGATGGCCGGGCTGACCGAGGGGAACCCGTTCTACGTCACCGCCCTGTTCCGCTCCAAATGTCCGGGAAGGGACCTCACCTCGGAGAGGGGTCTCTTGGAGACGCTGGCGTTTGAGACCCTTCAGAACGAGGGGACCATCCGGGGGGTCTGGATGGAATACGCGGGCTACGCCATGAGGAAGGCCAACAGCAGGAATGCGAAGAAAATCGTGCTGCATCTCTGCAGGCACCGGGAGAGGGAGGTGACCCGGGAGGAGCTGGGAAGGGAGCTGAACCTCGAGATGGACGACTCGGAACTGGAGGGGAGGCTGGAGGTCATCGTGAAGGCCGACATCATCGAGCAGGGCCGGAGCAACTTCTATTACAGGGGGGTCCGGGACAACATCTTCGACAAGGTGTTCCGGGGGGTTTATGCGGATGAGATCGAGGGCTTCGATCCGAGGGAGGTGACAGACGAGTACAAGGTCCTGTACGAGAGGCTGAAAAAGGAGAACAGGCGGCTGATGGGGGAGTACAGCCAATACCGAGGCAAGTTCGCGGAGTATCTGATCATCGACAAGCTGAGACTCCACGCGTACCGGAAGAACCGGGTGTTTCTCGGCATGGCCGAGAACCTGCCGGCCGACTTCCGGTTCGCCGAGTATGAGAGGGTCTGGTACTACTCGGCCTCCCCCATCCACAAGAAGGACATCCAGATCGACATCCTCGCCGTCGCGGCCGACCCAGACGACCACTCCCTGATCGGGGAGGTGAAGAACCGGAAGTCGAAGTTCTCCGTGAGTGAGGCCCGGGACTTTGCGAAAAAGGCGGAGGAACTCAAAAAGCTTGAGGGCATCGGCAAGTCCGTACTCTTCGTATTCTCCGTGAGCGGGTTTTACAAGAACACCTTGGCACATTTGAAGAAACACGGCATCGCCTGGAGTTCCGATCCGCGGTGGCTCAAGGCACCCAAGAAAGTCACAATTTAGGACTCACTCCGGCGTGTGAAGGTTGAACGATTCTGATTCTAACGGTCTGTGGTGAGCGGCCAGCGGTGAGTGGCCATCAGCCTCCGGCTTGCGGCCGGTGGCAATCCAAAATCGCCCCCACGCATGATGGCTTGCCGCATGCCGCATGCCGCTTGCCGCTGGCTTGGCAAATCTGCTTGGAAAAGCATGGACAGACTTCATCAGACAGAAAAAAAAATCCAGTGAACAATCGGGTCGGAGAACTGACATCCCCCCAACTGGCCACTGACAACTGGCCACTGGCCACTGACAACTGAAAACCCACAACTGACCATTGACAACCATGACAACCGACAACCGAGAGAGACTGAAACGTGCCCTGCTGGCGTTGCAGAAGATGCAGTCCAAGGTGGACGCGCTGGAGAACGCCCAGAAGGAGCCGATTGCCATTGTCGGAATCGGTTGCCGCATGCCAGGCGGCGCGGACACGCCAGAGGCGTTCTGGCAAATCCTGAAACATCGGGTGGATGCGATCACAGAGGTTCCCGCGGATCGCTGGAACATTGACGACTATTATGATCCGGATCCGAACGCGGCCGGGAAAATCTACACCCGCCACGGCGGTTTTCTGAAGAGCATCGACCAATTTGACCCAGAATTCTTCAGCATCTCACCCAAAGAGGCCCGAAGCCTCGATCCCCAGCATCGGCTCCTGTTGGAGGTGACATGGGAGGCCTTGGAGCATGCCGCGATCGCGGCGTCTCGACTGAGGGAGAGCCAGACGGGCGTCTTTGTCGGCATCAGCAGCAATGAGTATGGGCACCACTTGTCCACCGTGAGAGGCCCGGATGAGATCAATTCCCACATGGGATCGGGCAACGCCCATAGCGTGGCGGTGGGCCGCCTCTCCTACACCTTGGGCTTGCAGGGACCGAGTGTGGCTGTGGACACTGCATGCTCCTCCTCACTCGTCGCAGTGCATCTGGCCTGCCAGAGCCTGCGCCAGAAGGAATGCGACTTGGCCATCAGCGCCGGCGTGAACGCGCTCATCACCCCCCACATCAGCATCAACCATTCCCGGGCGAGAATGCTGGCGCCCGATGGCCGTTGCAAGACGTTTGACGCGTCCGCGGATGGCTTCATCCGTTCCGAGGGGTGCGGCGTGGTCATCCTGAGGCGGCTCTCGGATGCCTTGGCCAATGGGGAGACCCTCCTTGCCCTGATTCGGGGCAGCGCGGTCAACCAGGATGGCCACACCAGCGGACTGACCGTTCCCCATGGCCCCTCACAGCAGGCGGTGATCCGCCAAGCATTGGCGAATGCCGGTCTCTCGCCCGGTCAGGTGGGCTATGTGGAGGCGCATGGCACCGGCACATCACTCGGCGACCCCATAGAGGTGGGCGCGTTGGGGGCCGTATTCGGTCCAGATCGGCCCGCGGACAATCCATTGATGATCGGCTCGGCAAAGACCAACATCGGCCACTTGGAAGCCGCGGCCGGCATCGCCGGCCTGATCAAGGGGGTCCTCTCGCTCCAGCATGGGGAGATCCCCGCGCATCTCCACTTCAACCAGCCGAATCCGAAAATCGCTTGGGACGAGTTTCCGTTGGTCGTGCCGACCGAGCATCAGCCGTGGCCTTCAGGATCAGGGCCCCGGGTGGTCGGGGTGAGCGCCTTTGGGTTTGGCGGCACGAATGCCCATCTCGTGGTGACGGAGGCCCCCCAAACGCCAGACGCAGGGCAGACGGGAAGTTTCCTGAGCTTGTCGAAGGGAAGTTTCCTGAGCTTGTCGAAGGAACGGTCCATGCATCTGCTGACATTGACGGCCAAGACGCCTGATGCGTTGCGGCAATTGGCCACGGACTACGCCTCGCATCTCCGGGAGAGACCGGATGCGGACATCCGGGATGTCTGTTTCACCGCGAACACCGGACGGTCCCATTTTTCCCATCGTGTCAGCCTGATGGCCACCACCGCCCCCCAATTGCGTGACCGACTGGCCGCCTTTGCCGCAGGTGAGGAGACCGCCGGCGTCTTCCAAGGCGAGGTGTCCCAGGCGCGTCCCCCGGAGATCGCATTCATCTTCACCGGACAGGGATCCCAGCATGTCGGCATGGGACGAGAACTCTACGACACCGAGCCGACCTTCCGCCAAGCCCTTGACCAGTGTGACAACATTCTACAGCCCCACCTGGGCCGATCCATACTTGAAATCATCTATCCCACGGACGGGCAAGGCCTGCCCTCGACATCTGTTGTCGGGGGGGCAAGCGATGAGACCCCTCATCCGTCATCCGTCACCCGTCATCCGTCATCCTTGAACGAGACCGTTCACACCCAACCGGCCCTGTTTGTGTTGGAATATGCCTTGGCCGAGCTGTGGCGTTCTTGGGGCATCGTTCCGACAGCCGTGATGGGGCACAGTGTCGGTGAGTATGTCGCCGCGTGTGTCGCCGGGGTGTTCAGCCTGGCAGACGGCCTGCGGCTGATTGCCGAACGCGGCCGGTTGATGCAGGCCCTTGACGAGGCCGGGGAGATGATGGTGGTGGCGGCCGATGAGCGGCAAGTGGCCGAGGTGATTCGGCCCCACACGGCGGATGTCTCCATCGCGGCCATCAATGGGCCGACCAACGTGGTCCTCTCGGGCAGATGCCAGACGCTTCAGACCCTTCGCGCCCTTTTCGAGCGAGACGACATCCGAACCAAGCGACTGAACGTCTCCCACGCGTTCCATTCGCCTCTGATGGCCCCCATGTGCCCCGCGTTTGAGCGGGTCGCGTCGGAGATCACCTACTCGCGGCCCCAGATCGATCTGATCTCGAACCTCACCGGCGACTTTGTTGGGGAGGAGATCGCCACGCCCGAGTATTGGGTCCGTCATGTGCGGCAACCGGTGAGGTTTGCGGATGGGATGGAGAGACTGCGTCAGGAGGGGGTTGACATCCTGTTGGAGATCGGACCCAAGCCGACGCTGTTGGGCATGACAGAGACCCCGGATCAGTTGGCCCTCCCGAGCCTGCGCGAAGGACAATCGGATTGGGCCCAGATGCTTCAGAGTCTGAGCCGGCTGTATCTCCATGGGGCGCCCGTGGATTGGTTCGGCTTTGATCGCGGGTATTCCCGCCGCCGTGTGGGGTTGCCCACCTATCCGTTTCAACGCCAATCTTACTGGATCAAAGTGGCGTCCGACCGGAAAAAAGCTGAATTTCCATTTCCGGAAACCGAATCACCGCTCATAAACATAAAAGAGGACGGGATCGAGCAACTGGTTCAGCAATTGGCGGCAACTGGGGAATTTTCCGAGACGGAGGAAAAATTGCTGCCTAAGTTGCTTGAACATTTGGCCACACAATCCCAACGACAGGCAACGGCAACCCCGTTTGACGATTGGCTCTATGAGACCGTATGGCAAGCCAAACCCCGCAGGCAGGAAAGTCTTCAAACGAAACACCTGTTTTGGGAATCAAAAACCGACTGGCTGATCTTTGCCGACCAAGGCGGCATGGGGCAAAGACTGGCAACAGAGTTGGCGGGGCGAGGGCAACACGGCCTCTTGGTTTACGCGGGAGAGGCTTATGACACTCAAGAACCTGGGATTTGGTCTCTTGACCCATCCGATCCTGCTGACTTCGAGCGCCTGTTCCATGACATTGACGAACAATGCCTCGGAGGCGTCATCCATCTGTGGAGCTTGGACGCGACGCCGTCGGAAGAACTGACAGCCCCCGCTTTGACAACGGCACAGATTATGGGCTGTGGAAGTGTCTTGCATCTGATGCAGACGCTGATCAGACGGGAAGCGTCCGCCATGGCACCATTGTGGTTGGTCACTCGCGGTGCCGTGCCTGTGGAAGGAGACCATACCCTGCTCCCCGGAATTGCGCAGACTCCCTTGTGGGGGCTGGGAAAAGTCATCGCCTTGGAACATCCGCAATTTTGGGGCGGCATGGTCGATTTGGCACCGCTGGCCCATCAAGATGAGGCAACGACATTGCTCGCGGAAATCGAAGATTCGGAGGGTGAGGATCATCTCGCGTTTCGGAATGGACGGCGATATGTGACTCGCCTATTGCGAAGCACTCCTCAATTGAAAACAAAAGAATTCTCGTTGGATGCGGACGGCACCTATCTGATCACGGGCGGGTTGGGAACCTTGGGGATCCGGGTGGCTCAATGGATCGTTGATCGGGGCGGCCGTCATTTGGTTTTGACGGGTCGCCGGGGAGTCTCCTCCAATCAGGCTGAAGACATTTTGAACCAATTGAAAAAGACTGGGGTTCACATTTTGGTCATCAAAGCCGATGTGGCGGATGAACAGGAGATGACCGCCGCGTTTGATGAGATCAGGACATCCATGCCGCGTTTGCGAGGCGTGGTTCATGCGGCGGGGGTGTCAAGCACCGACCACGTCATCAAAAAAATGACCCTTGACATGTATGAATCTGTCCTACGCCCCAAAGTCATGGGAGGCTGGATCTTGCACCAACTGACCCAGGAAATGAAGTTGGATTTCTTCGTGAATTTCTCTTCAATTGCCTCGGTCTGGGGGTCCAAAGGGCAGGCGGATTATGCCGCGGCCAACCATTTTCTTGACATGCTGGCGCGGTATCGTCAACATTGCGGGTTATCCACTCTGAGTGTCAACTGGGGGCCTTGGGCTGAAGGGGGAATGGCCACATTGGAGGCACAAGCTTGGCTCACAGAGCGGGGCGTGAAGCCTCTCTCCTCACCACACGCGCTTGCGGCTTTGGAACACCTGATTTCGGCGGGATATGTTCAAGCCGCTCTGGCGCAGATGGATTGGAAACGATTCAAGGCGCTTTACGAGGCGAGGAGACCACGGCCACTGTTGGAGCAGATTGACGTACAGAAAAAAGAGACGGCCATGCAACCCGCAGAAAAATCATCCATTTTGGACAGATTGGAAAAAACACCGATCGCAGAACGACGAACGGCATTCATTGCCCACCTCCAAGGCGAAGTGGCCAAAGTGTTGGAATTCGAGCCATCGCGGGTGCCCGACGTGCAACAAGGCTTCTTTGACATGGGCATGGATTCGCTGACTGCAATGGAATTGAAAGACCGTTTGGAGACAAGTATGGCGGTTTCGTTGCCAACGACTTTGGCCTTTGACTATACAACCATTCAAACCCTTGCCACTTACCTGATGAGCGAAGTCCTGACATTGGCAACCCAAATTGATGAGACCGAAGCGCCGGGAGAGGAAAAGAATGACGCGCTTGCCGGTGTCAAAGCCAAACTGGAGCAACTTTCGGAAGAAGAGACAGAGGCTTTGCTGCTCGAAAAATTGGAAACACTTCAAAGGACAAACTGAGATGACCCAAATATCGCCGAACAATTTGTCTCCGTTAAAGCGGGCCTTTTTGGCGTTGGAGGAAATGCAAGCCAAACTGAAGGAGATGGAGCGCTCACGGACCGAGCCCATCGCCATCATTGGGATGAGCTGCCGATTTCCGGGAGATGCCGATGATCCTGAAAAATTCTGGCAAGTGTTGCACCATGGGATTGATGCCGTCACAGAGGTGCCCCCTCAACGGTGGAATGTTGATCATTTTTATGATCCAGACCCGCAAGCGCCCGGCAAAACATACACACGGCATGGCGGATTTTTGTCGGAGATTGATCAGTTTGACGCCCAATTTTTCGATATTTCTCCCCGAGAGGCGATCAGCATGGATCCGCAACAACGCTTGCTGTTGGAAGTCACTTGGGAGGCACTTGAAAACGCCGGTCAGGTTCAAGAGAGACTGGCGGACAATCCAACCGGGGTTTTCATTGGCATCTCCTCTTCTGAATATCTCTCCTATTTGGGGAATGATCTGACTCAAATTGATCCGTATCACATCACGGGAACCTCGTTGAACGGAGCGGCGGGACGTTTGGCTTACACGTTGGGATGTCAAGGTCCTTGCATGGCCATGGACACCGCTTGTTCGTCAGCGCTGGCCGCGGTGCATCAGGCATGCATGAGCCTGCGAAATGGCGAATGTCAGCAGGCGGTGGCGGGGGGCATCAACCTGATTCTGACACCGATGGGTTCTGTCGCGTTATCCAAATCGCAGGCATTGTCACCGGGAAAATCTTGCAAGGCGTTTGACGCAACGGCTGACGGCATGGTGCGAGGAGAAGGTTGCGGGATGGTGGTGCTCAAACGCCTCTCTGATGCTGTGAAAAATGATGATCACATTCTCGCCCTGATTCGGGGGTCAGCCATCAATCAGGATGGCCCAAGCAGCGGTCTGATGGTGCCGAACGGTCCTGCCCAAGAGTCTGTGATTCGCCAAGCACTGGCAAGTGCTCATGTGAAACCCGAAGAGGTGGACTACATGGAGGCTCATGGTACCGGCACATCATTGGGAGACCCCATTGAGGCCGAAGCCTTGGGCCGCGTGTTTGGCAAGAATCGCCCAAAAAGTCATCCGCTGATGATCGGTTCAGTCAAAACCAACATCGGTCACTTGGAAGCCTGTTCAGGCATGGCGAGTCTCATCAAAGTCGTGTTGTCCTTGCAACATGAGGAGATCCCGCCGCACCTCCACTTCACACAACCCAGTCCTCACATTCGATGGGATGAACTCCCGCTTGTGGTGCCCACAGCATCCATACCCTGGCCCTCGGGGAAAAGGCGGCGGTTGGCGGGAATGAGCGCGTTCGGATTCAGCGGCACCAATGCCCATGTGGTGCTGGAGGAGCCTCCCCAAACGGATCAGGCGCATCAGACGGATCAGACGGAGCCTGCCGAGGCCCTCTTAGAACCGCCCTTGCATCTGCTGACCCTCTCCGCCAAGACAGAGACGGCACTGACCCAACTGGCCCAACGATATGCCCGTCATCTATCGATCCATCCGACCCTCCCGGTGGGCGACCTCTGCTTCACGGCCAACACCGGCCGAGGCCATTTCCCCCACCGATTGGCACTGATCGCCGCATCGACAAGAGAGGTCCGTGAGAAGTTGGCAGGAGAGGAAACTGACATCATCCGAGGGAAAAGTGACGCTCCCCCCACGATCGCGTGTCTGTTCACTGGCCAAGGATCCCAATATGTCAGCATGGGACGTGAACTTTACGACACCGAGCCGATCTTCCGCAAAGCCCTTGACCAGTGCGACCAGATTCTACAGGCCCACTTGGGCGGCTCCATACTCGAAATCATAAATGGGCGAGGGGTGATAGGCGATGGGCGAGCGGCCGCTGGCCGATTGCCCCTCGCCCCGCTTCTTGAGCTTGTCGAAGGACGCCCCTCGCCCCTGAACGAGACCGCACACACCCAGCCGGCCCTCTTTGCGCTCGAATACGCGCTCGCCAAGTTGTGGCAGTCCTGGGGCATCACCCCGACAGCCGTGATGGGGCACAGTGTCGGCGAATATGTGGCCGCGTGTGTGGCCGGCGTGTTCAGCCTCGAGGATGGTCTGAAGCTGATCTCGGCGCGAGCCCGTCTGATGCAGGCACTTCCCCGGAACGGCGGAATGGCCGCGGTCTTTGCAGATGAGGCGAAGGTCGCGTCAGCCATTCAGTCATCCATGGGTGAGGTCTCCATTGCCGCAGTCAATGGTCCCCAAAACAGTGTGATATCCGGGAACCAGAAGGCCCTCAAAGATATCCTTGCCCTTTTCTCAGAACAGGGCATCAAGGCAAAACAATTAAATGTGTCCCACGCGTTCCACTCCCCTTTGATGGAGCCGATGCGCTCTGAGTTTGCGCGCATCGCCTCGACAGTGACATACCGTTTGCCACAGATGAACCTGATCGCCAACCTGACCGGAGAGACGGCGACCGCAACGATCGCCACACCCGATTATTGGGTCCGTCATGTGCGGCACCCGGTGAGATTCCTCGCGGGCATCCGCACCCTGCACCAGCAGGGATATGACACCTATGTGGAGATCGGCCCGAAACCGACGCTCTCAGGGATGGCGCGTCAGGCGTTGCCGGAGGATGCGGGCGTCTGGCTCCCGAGCCTGCGTCAGGGACGGCGGGATGGGGAGACCATGCGCCGAAGTCTGGCCGAGTTGTATGTGCGTGGCGCATCCGTCAATTGGCGAAATGTTGACCGTGCCCCCTCCCGGCACCGGGTGGTGCTCCCCACCTATCCGTTTCAGAGAGAGCGATATTGGCCCGCGGACGTGGATGTCTCCGCCATCTTCAACCGTACGAGCCGCAGGGGGCCACGCGACGGACATCCCCTGCTTGGGGACCGGCTGCCTCTTGCCGGCACATCGGAGATCCGCTTTGAGTCCCGCATCAGCCCGCACCAACCAGCCTTTCTCGCGCACCATCGCGTGTTCCAGACCGTGATCGCACCCGCGGCGGCCTTTCTTGAGATGGCGTATGTGGCAGGGGCCGCCGTCCTGAAGACAGAGGCTCTGTGTATCGAAGATGTGATGTTGCAACAGGCACTGATCCTGCCAGACAGGGCGAGCGGCGAGCAGGGAGCGGAGAGAATCGTTCAGCTCGTCCTGACTCCTGAAGGAGAGGCGTCACCCCCTCACCCCTCACCCCGCATCTTGAGCTTGCCGAAGGACACCCCTCGCCCTTCCGGATATGCCTTCCAGATATTCAGTCTCTCCCCAGATGAGACGGATGAGGAGACCCCCTCATGGACCCTTCATGTTTCCGGAAACATTCGGGCGGACCATGAGACCGTGTCTCATCAGGCGTCAGACCTCGCCGCGTGGGAAGCCGAGATGACGGAGATCATCGATGTCTCAGACCATTATCAGACGTGTCGGGAGGGAGGAGTGGACTTCGGGCCGCACTTCCAGGCCCTTCAGAAGCTCCTGTCAAAACCGGGAGACGCTGCACTCGGCCAAATTGAACTGCCCGAGACGCTGGTTTCGACAAGCCGGGATTTCAAATCGCATCCGGTCATGATGGATGCCTGTCTGCAGGTGTTGGGTGCGATCCCCTCTGCTGCTGAACGACATGCGGCGTCTGAGCAGGAGACGACCGTCCATCTCCCGGTGAGCATCAGACAACTGCGGATTCACCGTCCTCTTGGCCATCGTCTATGGAGTCATGCCCGGCTGCGTCAGCAGGAAACCACCGAGACGAGCCTCACCATCGACCTGAACATCCTCACAGCCGATGGGGAGCGGGTGGCCACCATGGAGGGGCTGCAATTGAGACAGTCGAGCCGTGAGGCCATGCTGCGCGCCATCCGACCCGGCGGCGTTCAGGATTGGCTCTATGGGGTGGCGTGGCGACCCCAGGCGGCTGTTGGCCAGCACCCATCCCCCGATTATCTGCTGATGCCCGAAGATGTCCGTGATCGTCTCCAGCCCGAATTGGCATCATTGCAGCATCAACAGGGTTCAATCGCGGATTACCAGCGGATATCGGAACAACTTGATGAATTGAGTGTGGCGTATGTGGCGCATGCCTGTCTCCAACTGGGCTGGCGGTTCGTTCCGGGGGAACGCTTCTCCACCGAGGCGATGTCGACGCGATGGGGGGTGGTCCCCCGCCATCACCGACTCTTTGGCCGGCTGTTGGAGATGTTGGCGGAAGAGGGGATCCTGGAGCGGGTCGGTGACGCGTGGGAGACCCTTCTGACCCCAGAGGATATCCGCCTCTGCCAAGAGACCGGGGAGACGGATCCCCGGGCACAGATGCGGAGATTGCTCGCGGAATCCCCGTCTGCCGAGGCGGAACTGGTCATGCTCGACAGGTGCGGCTCCCGACTGGCCCGAGTATTGCGGGGAGAGGAGGACCCGTTGCCGTTGCTGTTCGCGGAGGGCGAGGCGATCACCGCGGCCACCCTTTACAGGGATTCGCCAGGGGCCCATCTGATGAACACCTTGGCCCAAAAGGCAGTCAGCATCGCATTGTCCCATCTTCCCCAGGACCGGGAGTTGCGGATTCTCGAAATCGGAGCTGGCACCGGCGGCACCACCGCATATGTTCTGCCCCATCTCCCCGCGGCGCGGACCGACTATCTCTTCACCGACATATCGCCCCAGTTCACGGCCCAGGCCCAAGAAAAATTTCAGGCCCATCCTTTTGTGCGCTGCCAGACGCTCGACATTGAACAATCGCCGGAGACCCAAGGATTTGCGGATCATTCGGCGGATCTGGTCTTGGCGGCCAATGTGTTGCATGCGACCCGGGACCTGCGGCAGAGCTTGGCACACATCCGACAATTGCTGGCCTCCTCCGGTCTGGCCATCCTGCTGGAAGGGACCGCGGCCATCCGCTTCATTGATCTCATATTCGGCATGACCGAGGGATGGTGGCGTTTTGCCGACACGGCGGTGCGTCCGTCTCATCCCCTCCTCTCGGCAACCAGGTGGCAGGAGCTGTTGCTTGAGACCGGATTTGAACATGCGGCGGCCCTCACCGACACCGATGGCATCCTATCCACCCAAGCCGTGATCATGGCCCAATCGCCCATCGTCCATCGTCCATCACCCATTGCCCCCGACCATTGGCTCATCTTTGCGGATGAGGGGGGCATCGCCGATGCGTTGGCGGCACACTTCGCGTCCCGGGGGGATGTCTGCACCATGGTCCGATGTGCCGATGATCAGACCTACCAGCGTTCAGGCGAGCGGGCCTTCCGCCTCTCGCCGGACCGGCCGGCCGATTTCGAGCGACTCTGGCAAGAGATGGGAACGCGTGTGCGGGGGGTCGTCCATCTCTGGAGCCTGAACACCGATGAGACCGAGACGCTCACCGTGGCGGACCTGGAAGCGGCCTCGCACGTCCGACTGGGCAGCACATTGCACCTTGTCCAGTCCATTGCCCGGCTCGGCTTGGCCAAGCCGCCCGCTCTCTCGCTGGTGACCCAGGGTGCCCAGTCGGTGATGCCCGAATCGGATCAGGTGGATGTCTCCCAGTCTCCCCTATGGGGCATGGGAAAGGTGATCGACTTGGAACACCCGGAGATGAATTGTTGTCGCATTGACTTGGCCCCCCATGCCGACATCGGCAATCAGGCCCACCTGCTGTTTCAAGAGATCTGCTCGGATGCCGGGGAGGACCAAGTGGCCTTTCGGGATCAGACGCGTCATGTGGCGAGATTGGTGAGGGTCGAGACGCGGATGCCCAGCGCCCAGACCCAAGCACCGAGCACCAAGAACCGAGACCCGAGCACCGAGCACCGAGCACCGAGAACCGAGAACCGAGCGCCGAGCACCGAGACCCGAGCGCCGAGCGCCGAGCACCGAGCACCGATCGCCCAGACCCGAGAACCGAGCACCGAGCACCGAGCACCGATCACCGAGAACCGAGCACCGATCACCGATCACCGAGCACCGATCACCGAGCACCGAGACCCGAGCACCGAGAACCGAGACCCGAGCGCCCAGAACCGAGCGCCCATCGCCCCCACCGCCACCTATCTGATCACCGGCGGGCTGGGTGGTCTGGGCCTGCGGGTGGCAGACTGGCTGGTGGAACAGGGGGCACGTCATCTCGTCCTCATGGGCCGGAGTGGGGCGAGTGAGGCGGCCCTTCGTCAGATCGGGGCCCATGAGCAGAAGGGGGTTCAGGTGAAGGTGGCTCAGGCGGATGTGTCCCGCAAAACGGAGATCGAGCAGGTGATGCGGGAGATGGAGGCGGAGATGCCCCCGTTGCGGGGAGTTGTCCATTCGGCCGGCATCTTGGCGGACGGGGTGCTCATCCAGCAGGATTGGGAACGCTTCACCCGGGTGATGGGGGCCAAGGTCTCTGCCGCGTGGCATTTGCACACGCTGACCCGACATTATCCGCTCGACTTTTTTGTGCTCTTCTCCTCGGTAGCCGCGCTCCTCGGCTCCCCAGGACAGGCGAATCATGCCGCGGCCAACGCGTTCATGGACGCGCTGGCCCATCACCGCCAAGCCCTCGGGCTGCCCGGACTGAGCATCAACTGGGGGGCCTGGTCCGAAATCGGCGCGGCGGCCAGCCAGCAGGTGAGCGAGCGGATCCAGATGAAGGGGATGGAGAGCCTGACCCCTCAACAAGGGTTGCAGGCCTTCGCGCATCTGTTGTCCCAAAATTCGCCACAAGTCGGCGTCGTGCCGATCAAGTGGCCTGAACTCCTCCGGCAGATGCCGCGTGACCAGGAGCCGCCCTTCTTCTCCGAACTGATTCGCCAAGAGCGGCAGTTCGTGACGCATACCGCCTCCGTCTCTTCGTCAGATGCGTTGTTGCGGGACTTGGAGAACGCGTCTGTGGAAGAACGCGTCGCTCGTCTCACCACCCACCTTCAGGAGCAGGTCGCACACATCCTCCGCCTGCCCCTGGCCCAACTCGACGTGCGGCAGCCGCTCAACAGCATGGGGGTCGACTCCCTGATGGCGGTGGAGCTGAGAAACCAGCTGAGAAACGAGCTGGGGGTGGATGTCTCTATCGTCACATTTCTTGAAGGATCCAGTGCCACCGACGTGGCGACCCAGATCAGTCAGCAACTTGGCGAACCTTCCGCCAAGGCGACGTCGGAGACCGAACCGTCGAGCGTGGCCGTCAACTGGGAGAATCCAGGAGAGATGCTGGCCAATCTGGATCAGATGAGTGATGAGGAGATCGATGCGATGTTGAAAAAGATTGAAGATTGAATGCCATTCCCCATTTGCCCCACAAAATCTCATTTGAAAAGTCAATGACCTATTATGAGAATCTTCAGGAAATGGAGATCATATAATGCATGACAAAGAGCTTTCATCATTGATGCTTGCAGCAGAGGATTATACAGATGATGAATTTTCCAAGTATCATCGTTTTTCAAACAAACGGATCATATCAAGATTGATCTCACATGGACCGGTCCTTTTGAGAGCTGGACGGGGTGGCGGCAAAAGCGCCTTGATGATTGAGGCATCCAGACACCTTTCTCCTTTCAAGAAGAATGTTCAATGTCCAATGTTCAATTTTTCAATTCCAAACTGAGGCACTCATGGAAAACCCCATTTCCGCATCCGAAAAACGGGCACAGCTTGCCCGGCTGCTCCAAGAGAAGGCGAGTCAGACCCGGACATCCCATCCTCTCTCCCATGGACAGCAGGCCCTCTGGTTTCTGCATCAGCGCGCACCGGAGAGCGCGGCCTACAACACCGCGTTCACCGTGCGGATATGTTCCCCCACTGACGTGGCGACGGTGCAGCGTACCTTCCAGACATTGACCCAGCGCCACCCCTCCCTGCGGAGCACGTTCACAATTCGAGAGGGGGAGCCGGTGCAGACGGTTCATGGGTATCAGCCAGTCTGTTTTGAGGTGACGGATGTGTCGGGTTGCAGTGATGATGACCTGCATCGCCAAGTGACCGAATCGTATCGCCGTCCCTTTGACTTGGAGAATGGCCCGGTGATGCGCGTCACCCTGTTCACTTGTAACGAAACCGACCATCTCCTCCTGTTGGCCATTCACCATATCGTGTGCGATGCCTGGTCCATCTGGGTGCTGGTGGATGAGTTCCGCCAGCTGTATGCGGCAGAACAGTCGGGAGTTCCACTGGTGCTGCCACGGATCGGTCACACCTACGCGGATTACATCCGGTGGCAGAACCGGATGGTGACCGGCCCCGAGGGAGACCGCCTGCTGGCCTATTGGCAGACCGAATTGGAGGGCCCGCTCCCCCTGCTCGAACTGCCCACGGATCGTCCCCGGCCCGCGGTGCAGACGCATCAGGGGCGGACCTGCCCATTCACGTTGCCCCCGGAACTGACCCAGCAGGTGATCGCGTTGGCAAAGACCAGGGGAGCCACGCTCTACATGACGCTGTTGACGGCCTTTGAGGTGCTGTTGCACCGCCACACCGGTCAGACGGACATTCTGGTCGGCTCCCCCACCAGCGGCCGAAGCCAGCCTGAATTTGCCGACATGGTCGGCTTCTTTGTCAATCAGATGGTCCTGCGCGGCCACCTTGAGGGGAATCCGAGTTTTGCGTCCCTTCTGGACCAGGTGCGGCAGATGGTCTTGGCGGCCCTGGCCCATGGGGAGTATCCTTTTTGTCTGTTGGTCAGAGAGTTGCAACCGACCCGTGACCCGAGCCGGTCCCCCATTTTCCAGGCCTATTTTGTCCTTCAGCGGCCCCAGGCCGGAGACCTCTCCGATCTGATGGCCCACCTCCAAGACGGGGCCCGCGTCAATTGGTCCGGCCTTGAGATCGAGCCGTTTGCCATTCCCCAGATGGAGGGCCAGTTTGACCTGACCCTTGAACTGACCGAGGTGGGAGGCAGACTCGCGGGGGTCTTCAAATACAATCCGGATCTGTATGACGAGGCGACCATCGTGCGGATGGCCGGCCATTTCCGGACCCTGCTGGAGGGCGTGGTGTCGGATCCCCATCAGCCGATTTCGGAACTGCCCCTGCTGACCCGGTCCGAGCACCGACAACTGGCCCAATGGAACGCCACCCGGGTCCCGTATCCCCAAGACAAGACCCTCCATCAGCTGATCGAGGCCCAAGTGGAACGGACGCCGGACGCCTGTGCGGTGGTCTATGGGGAGAGCCGACTCACCTACCGCCAGTTGAACCAACACGCGGACCAGCTCGCCCGCCGCTTGCAAACGCTGGGGGTGGGCCCTGATGTGTTGGTCGGCATCTGCATGGATCGCTCCTTGGAAATGGTCTGGGGACTGCTCGGCATCCTCAAGGCGGGCGGGGCCTATGTGCCGTTGGACCCGTCGTATCCGGCCGAGCGTCTCGCGTTCATGTTGGCCGATTCCCAAGTGCCCGTGCTGTTGACCCAGGAGAAGCTCGGCATCCATGAATGGGGGCTTGACATTGATGAGACCGTGCAGATCATCCCCTTGGACGGCGAGGGGCGAGGGGCGAGCGGCGAGCGGCAACTGCGGTCGCTGGCCCCTCGCCGCTGGCCCCTCGCCGCTGGCCCCTCGCCCCTCGCCCCCGCCTATATGATCTACACCTCCGGCTCCACCGGCAGACCCAAAGGCGCGATCAACCCGCACACGGCGATATGCAATCGCCTCTTTTGGATGCAGGAGGCGTATCAGTTGGGTCCTGGCGACCGCGTGTTGCAAAAGACCCCGTTCAGCTTTGACGTGTCGGTCTGGGAATTCTTCTGGCCCCTGATGACCGGGGCGTGTCTGGTGATGGCAAGGCCGGGCGGTCATCAGGACAGTGCCTATCTGGTTCGCGTCATCGCAGCGCAACGGATCACCACGCTCCACTTTGTCCCCTCCATGCTCCAAGTCTTTCTGGAGGCTGAGGGGATCGAGCAGGGATGCCGGTCCCTGAGGCGGGTGATCTGTAGTGGCGAGGCATTGCCCTTTGAGTTGCAGGAACGCTTCTTTGCCCGTCTTGACGAGGCCGAGCTGCACAATCTCTATGGCCCCACCGAGGCGGCCATTGATGTGACGTATTGGCCCTGCCAGCGGGAGAGCCGATTGCGAATCGTGCCGATTGGCCGGCCCATTGCCAACATCGGGATGCACATCCTCGACCCCCATCTCCGTCCGGTTCCCATCGGTGTCGCGGGAGAACTGCACATCGGCGGGGTCGGATTGGCGAGAGGGTACCATCGTCGCCCGGGACTGACCGCGGAGAAGTTTGTGCCTGCCCCGGACCTTCCCCATGAACCGGGGCATCAAACCCCTGAGGGGCTTCGCGCATCGGATGCTGGCGACGGCCCCACACGCCTTTACAAAACCGGCGATCTGACCCGATATCTGCCGAACGGCGCGATTGAATACCTGGGTCGGATGGATCATCAGATCAAGATTCGCGGGTTTCGGATTGAGCTGGGGGAGATCGAGACCGTGCTGACCCAACATTCTGACGTGCGGGAGACGGTCATTGTCGCACATGGGGATCAGCGATTGATCGCATATGTGGCCCCCCTGTCCGGCCCATCTGCGCGTCCCAGCCCATCGGATCTGCGCGGCTTTGTCAAGAAACAGCTGCCCGATTACATGGTGCCCGCGGTCTTTGTCATCTTGGACGCGTTGCCGCTCACCCCCAACGGCAAGGTGGATCGCCGGGCACTCCCCGATCCGGAGGGGAATCGCCAGTTGGAGACGCCGATGGTCACCCCCCAGACTGACATGGAACGCCGCATCGCCAAGATATGGCAAGACCTGCTGGGGCTGGACACGGTCGGCGTTCACGACAATTTCTTCGATCTTGGGGGCCATTCCCTCCTGATCGCCCGGATTCAGCAGGCGTTGCAGACGCATGTCGGGGTGTCGGTCGGCATTGTGGAGCTGTTTCAGCATCCGACCATCCATGCGTTGGCCACTCATCTGACCTTGGCGTCCGATCCGTCAACGACTCAGCCAATCAACGGTTTGGAAAAGGCTGAGGTCAAATCTGCCGGCACAGGGGATATCGCCATTGTGGGCCTCTCCTGCCGATTCCCGGGCGCGGCAGATGCGGACGCGTTTTGGCGGAACCTGCGGGATGGGGTCGAGTCGGTCGAGTTCTTCTCCGATGAGGATCTGTTGGACTCAGGCGTTGATCCGGGCCTGTTGGCCCACCCGAGCTATGTCAAGGCGAACGCCACCCTGTCGGAGATGGACCGGTTTGATGCCGCGTTCTTTGATTACACGCCCCGGGAGGCGGAGATCATGGACCCCCAGCAGCGTCTCTTTCTGGAGTCGGCTTGGGCCGCGGTGGAGAACGCCGGCCATGATGTGGATCGCCTGAGGGGGAATGTGGGGGTCTTTGCCGGGGTCGGCATGAACACCTATCTGTCCAAGAACATCCTTCCCCATTCTGAGATCGCGGAATCGGTCGGCGGCTTTCAATTGATGATCACCAATGACAAGGATTTCCTTCCCACCCGGGTCTCCTACCAGATGAACCTCAAAGGGCCGAGTGTCACCGTGCAGACCGCCTGCTCCACCTCATTGGTCGCGGTGCATATGGCGTGTCGGTTCCTGTTGGCTGGTGAGTGCGACATGGCCTTGGCCGGCGGCGTGTCGGTTCGGCAAAAGGAGGGGTATGTGTATCAGGAGGGGATGATCTTGTCTCCTGATGGCCATTGCCGTGCGTTTGACGCGGACGCGGCCGGCACCGTCGGGGGCAACGGGGTCGGTGTCGTGGTGCTGAGGCGTCTGGCGGACGCATTGGCCCACGGGGAGACCATCCATGCGGTGATCAAGGGCTCCGCAGTCAACAATGATGGGGCATTGAAGGTCGGCTACACCGCGCCCGGGGTCGAAGGCCAGTCCGCGGTGATTGCCGATGCCATGGGGGAGATCGACTATGAATCCGTCAGTTACGTCGAAACCCATGGGACCGGGACCGCGCTGGGTGATCCGATTGAGATCGCCGCGCTGACCCAGGCCTACCGATCCCACACCGAGAAGTGCGGCTTTTGTGCCATCGGCTCGGTGAAGACGAATGTGGGCCATCTTGATGCCGCGGCCGGGGTCGCGAGCCTGATCAAGACCGTGCTCGCATTGAAACATCAGGCATTGCCCCCGAGTCTCCATTTCAAGCACCCGAATCCGAAAATCAATTTTGCCGAGACTCCATTTTTTGTGAACACCCAACTGACCGAGTGGAAAACCGATGGCCAGCCCCGTCGGGCCGGGGTGAGTTCCTTTGGCATCGGCGGGACCAACGCGCATGTGGTTCTGGAGGCTCCTTCGACAAGCTCAGGAACCAGCTCAGGAACCAGCTCAGGAACCAGCTCAGGAACCAGCTCAGGAACCAGCTCAGGAACCAGCTCAGGAACCAGCTCAGGAACCAGCTCAGGAACCAGCTCAGGAACCAGCTCAG
>JAOZRQ010000033.1 GCA_029940115.1 Desulfobacterales bacterium | reverse complement strand
CTGGAATTGCAGGGAAGGAATCATGTTCAGGCCAAAGAATCGCTCAATTTGGGTTTCAGGCACTTGCCGGAATTCATCTCAGGGTTTCCAGAGAACTTGTGACTCACGAGTTCTGTGAATGATCGTATTATTTCAGGGCTGTGTACAGGACAAAAAAGGTGACTGAGGAAAGAAACCCGGCTTTTCTTTGCAGTTGGGAAGTCGGCCCTTTTGGGAAAAAGCCGGGTTTCCTGCCGTTCCCAACTTTTTGTCCTGTACACAGATTTCAGGGACAAAGCGGTCAAAAGGGACTCAATGTGATCATGACCACTTTATGATAAATTCATTTTTAGCTGAATAAAGCGGCGTTGTATATCAGGAAAACCCCTATTTTTGTCAGGAAAATTCCTTAAAATCTGTTAAGGCAAAACGCCTGCGAAACCAAGAATCCACCGGGCCATTACGCGCTCCAATCCTTCATCTGACCTCTCGGGGAAAAGAACCGACGAGAAGCGGAGTTGGCCGCCTAAAGAAATCCTTGACTTTGTCAGTATTATTGTATAAATCAGATGAAATTTGGGCATCTTCCAAAAAATCTGATACAGCCATTCATAAGTTCCTCCCCCTTTTGCAAGGGGTGCTGGGAGAGGGAGAAAACATGCCACTCATACAAGCCGGCGATGTCCAACTGAATTACAGAGAGTATGGTGAGGGAGAGAATGTCATCCTTTTTGTACACGGGAATCTCGCGTGCCTGAACTGGATGGATCTGGTCTGGCCGAAGCTTCCCTCGGATCTGCACATCTTCGCCATTGACTGGCGGGGCTGTGGGGACTCGGAAAAGCCGGAATCGACTAGGGGTTACGCCAATTACGCCATCCAGCAACATGCTGAGGATATGCTGAAGGCCATCCAGTCATTCGGCATCCGCAAATGCCACTTGGCCAACCATTCCGCCGGGGGCATCATCTGTACCCATATGTTGCTCATGGAACCGGATTGGTTCGCCAAGGTGTTCTGCCTTGATCCAGTAGGCCCCATGGGGCTCCGCGGGGAAGGGGATATGGAATTCTTTCGGTCCATGAAGGCGGATCGGGAGGTGACGTATGCGGTCATGGCCATGGTCGCGCCGTCCCTGTTTGTCCCGGAAACCCTGAAAATAGGGAGCATGCCTCAGTTCAGCGACAAGGCCACCCCGGCGCAGAGGGAACTCTATCATCGCCTGATTGACAAGATTATGCAGGTGAGTGACGGGGTACGGTTCGGCACCCCGTTTCATCTGAACCGGGAATATCAGTCTGGAGAGCTGAGAGCCAAACAGGGAGAGATCAGGCATCCGCACCGTGTCATCTGGGGAGAGTCGGATATTTGGATTCCAAAGGCCGACATGGAGGAGATGGCTGAAAAGATGCCGGATTGCGAATTGCGCGTGATCCCCGGGGTCGGCCATTCTCTCAATCTCGAAGACCCAGATTTGTTCGCCCAGCTTTTTACAGAATACTTTGCCAATCAGCCACCGAAAGATGACACTTGATTTTTGGGCGCTGATCCCATTTTCTGGCTTGTCAATCATCCGGGAGCCAGAACCCAGCATCCAAAACCGAGAGGTATAAGGAGAGCAGAAATGAAAATCATGGTAGCTTATGACAAGTCAAATGTGTCAAAGGAAGCGTTGGAAGTGTCCAAAAAACATGCCAAGGTCTTTGGTGCCCAAGTATGTGTGATCACCTCCATGCTGGGGGGACGTGAGGTGCCGCGGGAAGAATTTGCGAATGCCGAGCGCGAGCTGGAACATGCTGGGGTGCTTTTGAAAGCGGAAAACATCCCCTGCGAGACCCATCTGCTGGTTCGCGGGCTCTCTCCGGGCGAGGATATCGTTCAGTTTGCAAAGGAGAAAGCGATGGATGAGATCATCATCGGGGTCAGGAAGCGGTCAAAGGTGAGCAAGATGCTGCTCGGATCCACCGCACAGTATGTGATCATCAATGCGCCATGTCCGGTTGTCGCGGTGAAGTGATTCCTTAACCATCATAAAAGAACATTGATTATGAAATATTTTATAACAGGCGGATGTGGATTCATCGGCTCCCATATTGCCGAGGCCCTTGTTGAGAGAGGCGAGACGGTCGTCGTCTATGATGATCTCTCCTCAGGATATGAGCAGAACATCGCACCTATCCAAGAGCATTGCACCTTCATAAAGGGAGACATCAGGGACAGCCGTCTCCTTTCCCAATCCATGGAAGGGGCTGATTATGTCTTCCATGAAGCCGCGTTGGTTTCGGTTTTCGACTCGGTGGATCGTCCCGGAGAGAATCACGAGATCAACCTCACCGGTACCCTCAACCTGCTTCTCGCAGCAAGGGAGAACAAGGTGAAACGGGTGGTGATGGCGAGTTCGGCCGCGGTCTATGGCAATGAACCGCTTCTCCCCAAGACGGAGGAGATGCTCCCCCAGCCCGAATCGCCTTATGCATTGGCAAAGATCACCGGTGAATATTATATGCGGGTATTCTCGTCACTCTATAACTTGGAGACCGTCAGCCTCAGATATTTCAATGTGTTCGGCCCCCGCCAAGATCCATCGTCCATGTATTCAGGGGTCATCTCGAAATTCACCGACACCCTTCAAAAGAGGGTGAGGCCCATCATCTTCGGCGACGGGAGGCAAAGCCGAGATTTTGTCTATGTCAAAGATGTGGTACATGCCAATCTTCTGGCCATGGAATCGGACAAAGTCGGATCCGGCGACGTGTTCAACATCGCGACAAACACCGCCTGCAACCTGCTGGATCTGATCCGCACCATCAACGACATCCTGAATACCGACATCAAACCGGAATTCCGGGAAGAAAGAGCCGGCGACATCCGGCATTCCCGCGCGTCCACAGACCGGGCAGAAAGCATTTTGGGCTATTCGCCAGCCTATTCCTTGAAAAAGGGGCTGAAAGAATTTTTGAAAGGATGAAGGGCAAAGGGTGAAGGTAAGGTGAAGGTAAATATTCGGTAAACCCCGTGCTCGCTCACGCTTCATCCTTCATCCTTCATCCTTCAAAATAAGGAGGGAACCATTTATTATCCACAGGAACATTACCCACAGGAACGATCAGGCTTTATAACAAACAAGGGGCTGGGTCTCATTCACATCAGCTATGGGTCGGGCGTCGGAAAGACCAGCCGAGCGGTGGGGCTGGCCATCCGAGCTGCGGGCGAAGGGCTGACGGTTGACTTTGTCCAGTTTTTGAAGTCCGGAAATTCGGCAGAGGTGAAGATATTTCAGCAGATCCCGAATATTCGGTATTGGTGCCCCGGGAAACACCCCTTTATCATGACCAAGGGCCCCCAGCCGGTCCACTATGAACATGCCGCCAAGGCCTTATGGTATGCCATGGAGGCCGTTGAAAGGAAGACGCATCTTCTGGTCTGCGATGAGATATTGGACACACTCCTTTTCAAAACCCTTCAGCAGGAACATATTACAGAACTGATTGAAACATGCAAAAACCGAGTGGAACTGGTGATGACCGGCAGAACCGCCCCGCCGGAAATCATCGAAATGGCGGATTATGTTACGCGCTTCTCCGAGGTCAAACATCCGTATTACAAAGGGGTGAGAGCTCGGAGGGGCATTGAATATTAAGAGGTCCGGGCTTTGTCATTTGCGGTTTCACAGGCAAAATGGGGATTTGTCGGATTTGACCAGAAGGAAAAAAAATCCCATCAAAATAAGATTGACAAGGACTCAGGCCCCATGGCATAGCTATGGGACACCCCCCAGTTCTCTGACAGCGGCCTTCTGCGCCTCAGTCAGCCCTGTGGCACCGGCGATGTTCATGCCCTTGTAAGGCTTCTCGGCCTTCAGGGTCATCAGACACTCACCTGTCCCCACATCCCAGAGCCTGATGGTCTCATCGCTGCCGCCGCTGACGAGCTTCCGACCATCCGGACTGAAACTGACTGACATGATCCTGGCGGTATGGCCTTTCAGGATTTTGACGCATTTCCCGTCATGAACATTCCACAGCCCCCCCTCGTTCTCATCACCCACACTGGCGATCCGCTCTCCATCAGGGCTGAAGACCACCGGATGGTCGCCATAGATGTTTCTCTCAAACGTATGAAGGCATGTCCCCCCATCAACATCCCAAATCCTTCTTGTCCCATCAATGCCTCCGCTGGCCATTATGCGACTGTCCGGGCTGAAAGCCACTGACCATACCCAGTCTGGGTGTCCGTGCAATGTGTTGAGACACTCCCCGGTGCAAGTGTCCCAGATTTTTATTGTTCCGTCATAACTGCCACTGGCGATCCGCTCCCCATCAGGACTGAACGTGACCGACCGGACGACATGCCGGTGTCCTTTCAACGCCTTCAGAAACCTGCCCCCACGAGCATCCCAGAGTCTCACGGTCTGGTCATAACCGCCGTCAGCGACCATCCCGCCATCGGGACTGAACGCGACGGACATGATGAAGTTGGCGTGATCCCCCAATGCGTCGGGGCCGTTCTCATCATCAAACTCCCACAGTTCTGCCGGATGTTCCTCGTCACGGTCCATGATCCGCTGCCCATCGGAAATGAAGTCAATCGGGTGCAATGTGTGGGTGTGACCTTCCAAGACATGGCGGCATTCTCCGTCATGAAAGTCCCATATCCTCACGGTCTCATCATCCCCGCTGACAACTCTCCGGCCATCAGGGCTGAATGCGACCGAGCGCAAGCGGTTCGTGTGTCCCCGCACAATATCCGGATGCATTTTCCGGTATGCACATCCCACAGTTTCACCGCATGCTCATCATCACCGCTGGCAATTGTGTGGCCATCGGGGCCGAAGCTGACCGACCGGATGAAATTGGTGTGTCCCTTCAAGGTTTCAATGTCCTCACTGGCATTCCTGATCTTTGCCGTTCTCAGAGATACAGATTTGAAAATCCCGATGAACCGTCTGTGCCACTGACCCTGATATCGCTCTCCTACAATTATTGTTCGATTTCAGCAATTCGTTCAGGTTCGTCAAAGAAGTAGCGCAACATGCTCAGGTTGAGGGTCTTGCCGAACCGTCGGGGACGGGGGAGCAAGGATCACCTTTGCCGATGCCTCAACGATTTCACGAATGAAAAAAGACTTGTCAATGTAATGATACCCCTCCTTACGCACCTCCCTGAAATCGGAACTGCTGATGGGTAGTCCAAATCTGCAAAGGAGATATCCTCTGTGACGGATTCGATTCTGGCTTGGCCCAGTTCTTCAACCTCCAGACCCGCAGGCTCACCCGTCTCCGGATCCCGGATCACCTCTCCGATCTGATAGAGGATCAGCTTCATCCCCTTTTTCACACCCTTGTTCCTTCCGAAATTCACGGTGATGCGTCTGTGGTCCGTCTTCATCACGATCCCTTCCGCCACAGGCAGTTCCTTGGCCAGTTTCAGGTTCAGTCCCCTGCTCAGGGTTCTCAGAAGGCCGATATCCACGTTTTCGCCGTAAATATCCACGGCCGTCAGCACCTCTGCGGTCTCGGTGTCCACCAGTCGGGCATAGATCTCCACGGAGTCCGCCCGCTCCAAGACAGAGCCGAGGAGCGTTCCACCGGCGGCGAGAAGCTTCCCCACCTTCAACGCGGTATCTTCGTCCACCAAGCCGCTTTCGCTCAACTTGAGCTCCTCAAGCACCTCCTTCAGGCGGCTCCTCTCCACAAGGGAGAAACGACGGTGCTTCAGGATCGCCGGAAGAAGAAGGCCCTCGAAGCCGTGGCTCAACTGCTGGTTATCACCGATGCTCTCCCTTTCGAAAGGTGTCACAACAATGCGAAGCCTAGCCCCGAGCTGATGCACGTTGAGCGATTCCCGCCGGATGTGGACGAGCACCGACGCGGAATTTCCGGAATGGTCCTTCCCCTGAACAGTGATGGTGTTCTTTCCCCGCTCAAGTTTTGACAGATGGCTGAACCAGATCTTTCGGCCCGGATGTCTGAGGATCTCCTTTTCATTGATGAGAAGGGAACTGACGCCTTCGTTGTCTTGGATGTTTCCCTCAATGAATGCCTGATTCAGATAGTTCTCGGATGGCCTCCTCTGGTCTGCCCTGACGCAGAAGAACGATCCCGAGCTCACGGTGGGGGAAATAGTCCGCGAAGTGGAATCCGTAGGTCCGTGCGCGGCGCTGGTCGTCCTTTCGCTGGCGGATCGCCTCCCGGAGATCCGATTCGGCCCTCTCCAGAAAGCCGCCGTCCGCACAGGAAAGGGCGCGCTCGTAGTGGTTCCACCACCGATGCCGAAACGATCCTTTGGTCACACAATAAGACTCGCCCTCCTTTCCGACAGGCTCCAGTTCCGGCGCGGTTTTGCAACCGGACAGGCACGTCAGCAGGAGCGCGAGCAGGATGAGGGCAGGGGCATTTGTTTTGTGAGGCATTTGTGACTCCTTATCTTTTCTGGTATCATTTTTTTTGGAAAGCCCTTGAACTTGAATCAATGGTTCAAGTTCACGTTCAAGGGCCACAGACTGAGAAGGTGTTTGAAAACACCTGCTGCCCCTCTGCCCATGCCCCAGTTTCGGGCAGGGGCACGGGCAAGGGAGTTTCAAACACCTTCTGAGATATCTGTCACCCGAAATGACTCGGCGATATGTCAGAAAGCGGGTGGATTTGTCCTTACCAGTTTGGGCAATCCATCTCGTTCCCACGTTTTGCGTGGGAACGCAGGAGGAAACGGATACTCTTATTTCCCACCCGAACATTTGGACTTTAACACAAAAAGTTGCAGATTCAAAGAAATTCTGAAAAAAAACTGATTATAACAGATTCAGGGGAGGCATTGAACTTGAACTTATATGTGCCCGCAAATGAATGCTCACGTTTGGGTTCAGGTTCACGTTCACGGGCAGAGTGGCCTCCCCGAATTCATCGGGTTCAGGCGCTTTTGGCAGGCAACATTCCTGATTCTAGAAGGTGTTTTCAAACACCTTCATGAGTGGGTCATCCCCCTGAAATAATTGGACAAACCGGAGATGGCCATCTCCCGGAAACCCGCGTCATTGCGGGGGTTCACAGGGGAGTTTTCAAACACCTTCTAACGAATTTTCAGGCAGTCACGATCCTGCACAGTCCTTACATTGTAAATTTTGCTATTACAGCAACAAATATTCTTGCTTTTTGATCAAAAAATTGCCATTATAATAGCATGAAATGTGATATTGAGATTTTTTTGAACGATATATGGCAAAAAGCCGCTTCTTTTGAACTGAAAAGCCCCGGGGAAACCCGTAAAGGTTACAAAGGAGCAGGCTTTTTTGAGTATGATTTGGATTATGCCTTGGCGCATTTGAACTCCGGGGCAGTTGATGCAGTTTCATGCCTTTATCCTGTCAGTTTTGAGATTCAGCGACTCTCATGTTGGCCCTCCTTTTTGCTGGACATACTGCCGGCCGGTGCCAACAGAAGACATTTTCTGAACGAACTGGGAATGCCGAACAATCCTCAAGCTGACTGGCCCCTGCTCATGAAAGGTGGCGGCAACCCCCCGGGCAATATCAGGATTGCACAGGCCGCGCCGGCCCCTCTGAACAGAACTGCCCATGAAGGATTTCATTATGACGAAGTCATTGGCAGGGCAGAGAATTTTATTGAATACGCAAAAAAGAAAAACGCACCGGTTGCAGGTTCGAGCGACGTGCAGGGGGATGCTCCGAAATTTCTGCTGACCCAGGACCGGCATGGCAGGTTTCATGCGGATGGCGCTCTTGCGGATCATCTTGCCCACAAGCACTGGCTGGTGAAATTTCCCAGGGGAAAGAATCAGTCCGACCGGGATATACTGCGCAATGAAGTCGCGTATTTCTTTGTGGCCCGGTCAGCGGGGCTACGTGTGGGACAGGAGATTCTTTTTGATTCAGATGCCCTGTTTGTGCCCAGGTTTGACAGAAAATCCACTGGCAAAGGCGTCATCCGTTTTGGTCTTGAGAGTCTTTCCTCTATCTCGGACATTTCCGGTTTCGGTGTGTCTGTGCCCATGGAAAGGCTTTGTGCGGCTATTGCCCGATTCTCTTCCAACCCGGGTGTGGATATCAGGGAATTTGTGTTTCGGGACATACTCAATGTCGCGCTGGGAAATACGGACAATCATGCGCGCAACACAGCAATGATCAAATACACGGACGGCTCTGTCCGGCTTGCCCCGCTTTATGATTTTGCCCCAATGTTTCTTGATGACCAGGGAATACCCAGGGCATGCCGATGGACTGGAGCGGAAAAGATGGGAATGCCGGAATGGGGCAAAGTGGCGGAACTCCTGAAAAATTTCAACACAGAACCGAAAAGAGTAAGAGAGGAGTTTGCCTCATTTGCGGAAACAGTAAGGAGACTGCCCGAAATCATGGCGAAGTGCAAGGCGGATCAATGGCTGATCCATCGGCTTGCACAAAGGATCAATGAGGTGCGGATTTCTCTGGAGCAAGCCAAACCTGTAATCAGGATGTGAACATGATGAAGGACAAAAAGAAGGCCCGGCTGAATGAGTTGCGCCATGCATTTTATGACGATTTGGACGAGGGCAGACTGACAAACCTGACCGGTGCGATCCGCCAAATGCGCAAGACCACCGGTCTGACACAGGCTGAATACGCAAAACTGGTCGGGATCGCTCCCAGAGTGCTCATAGACCTTGAAAGAGGCGTGGGAAATCCCACCCTGAAGACGCTGGAAAAACTTGCCGCGCCATTTGGTTTGTGTGTCAGTCTGGTAAGAATAAGAAAGAACAACCGTGTGTGATTCCACCCTCCTTGCCGGATAGGGGCCGGCCGGCGAGGATGAGGGCCTTGTCCTTCAATTCTTCTGTAGTTTTTTGGAAGACTTGGACACGATGATTATACGCATCAGTCACATAAACCTTGCCATCCCGAGAAACCGCGATGTCATAAGGGGAATTCATCTGCCCGGGATAACTCCCGAGTCCGCCCCATTGGGTGACAAACTCCCCATTTGATGTGAACTTCTGGATGCGATGGTTTTGGGAATCTGCGACATAGACATGATCCTCACCATCAATGGTTATCCCCAAGGAAAATCAAACTCCCCAAGCCCGTCCCCTTGTGTTCCTCCCCATCCGGTCTCAAGTTCCCCGTCCGGTGTGAACTTTTGAACCCGGTGGGAGGCATCGGTCACATAGACATGGCCTTTGCTGTCAATCGCTATCCCATAAGGGAAATTGAGTTCCCCCGCTTTTGTCCATTCCTCCATGAATTCTCCGTCAGAGGTGAACTTCTGGATGCTGTTCATCATCTGATCGACAACATAGAGATTATCCCCCTTGTCAATCGCTATGCCATGAGGCATTATGGGAAAAAATCCTTCAATCCCCCATTCGCGCTTGAATTTTCCATCCTTGGCAAATTTCTGGATGCGGGGAATGACACTATCAACCACATAAATGTCATCACTGCTGTCAATTGCCAAGGTCACAGGGTTTTTAAATTTCCCTTCGGCTTCACCTTCACCTCCCCATTCATCAAAAAACTGCCCGTCAGGGGTGAATTTCTGGATACGTCTGTTGTTCTGATCCGCCACATAGACATATCCCTCGCTGTCAAGTGCTATGCCTTTCGGAAGCTTGAATTCGCCGGAACCGTTGCTGCTTCCCCATATGGCCACAAATTGTCCGTCCGGCGTGAGCTTCTGAATCCGTTGGTTGGAACTGTCCGTCACATATATGTAGCCGCTTTTATCTGTTGCGATGCCGTTAGGGTTGAAAAATTCTTCATCGCCTCCTCCCTCACCACCCCATTTGGCAACAAATTTTCCTTCCGGGCTGAACTTCAGAATGCTGTGAGATTTGTCTGTCACATGGACATTGCCGTCACCGGCAACCATTATCCCATTGGGAAAATTAAGCGTGGGATATCCGTCTCCGCTACTTTCTGCTCTCCATTCTGCAAATTCTCCGTTTGTGGTGAACTTCGTGATGCGATGGTTCTCAGCATCAGTCACATATACATGGCCACTTTTGCTGTCAACCGCTATCGTGTGCGGGAATCTGAATTCTTCATCTCCGTTGCCCGAACTCCCCCATTTGGTGATAAATTGTCCATCCCCAGTATTTCCTGCCGCTCCTCACGTCGACAGGCATGGCTCCGTCAGTGTTGTCCGGTGCCGGTGCCTTGCTCATCACATCATTCAGGGTGCGGCCGGCGTTGTCAGCCGGTCCCTCGCCGCTTTTCGGATAAGTTGAGGCCAGTCCGAATCAAAGCCCATCCTCAGTTTGTAGTTCCGCCTTTAGGCGGTGCCACACAGCCTAAAGGCGGAACTATGAACTGAGCCTTCTTTGTTCACATTCGGCTTTCAGTTTCCATTTCCTGCCAGAAATCCTCATGCCGGATGCCTCTGCCTTCTCTTATTTGCTGTTTCCCCGCATCCAGAACCTCCCGAAGTTCGGAGGAGCGGGCCGGTGTCAGCCTTTCCAGATAATCCTCATTTTCAAGCGACAGCAACACCGCAACCATCTTTCCTTCTTTGGTGACAACAACCGGTTCTTCCCGGCAATCCGCTCCATTGCGGGTTCACAGGGGAGTTTTGAAACACCTTCTAGAGCCTTCAACCTAAATTGAGCGATTCTTTGGGCTGAATATGATTCCCAGCCTGTAATATCAGGGCCTCAGCGGTTTCCGGGTTTTCACCCATTGGGTGAAAACCGTAAAATGGACAAAGTTCCGATTACCGCACTTTCAGCCAGTTTTTCTGAAAAGAATCGCTCAATATAGGTTCAACAAAAAGATTGTCCGGAGTGCCAAACTTGCAGTTTGGCGGAGGCCTTGGTTTCCGGGCATGCCAAACTGCAAATGTGGCACTCCGGAGCGACAAACATTTTGTTGAAAGCTATAGGCTCTGATTCCGCGTCCGAGCTTCCATGTCTGGTATTTCAGCGGGGATTTTTCCTGAGAAATCCGCTCACAGCGGCACTCTGGTTCTTAACCGCACAGTTTGAAAATTTTAACATGAACGGTGAAAGTCGTTCCTTCCCCAAGTCACTTTGCGTTTCAGCAAAAATATAGGGTTGACATGAAGCCTGCATCATGCTATATATATAGAGTTCAATAAAAAGATTGTCCAAGGCGCAGTTCGTAGTTCCGCCTTTAGGCGGTTTCACACAGCCGAGAGGCGGAACTACGAACTGGGGATTCCGGACAAAGATTATGTTGAAACCTCTAGTCACATCTTTGTTGGAGTGTGCTGACTGGGGTCGGATGAAGTTGCAGGCTCTGATCTGGGCGGATGAAAATTTCCGTTTTTCTCAGCCATGCGTATGGCTGTCCTGTTCCGCCGAACAGGCCCTTCGGATTCGGACAGGGGACTCGGCCGGATCAGGACGAAACAGAAACGGATCGGGCAGAAATAACCGAAATCGCTGATTTTCGTCACCCCGGCTCTGATCTGTAAACTCTAAAACCTGTGTACAGGACAAAAAAAATGATTGAGGAAGGAAACCCAGCTTTTTCTCGCAGTTGGGGATTCCGCCTGTTTGGGAAAAAGCCGGGTTTCCCGCCCTTCGAGACTTTTTGTCCTGCACACAGCTCTAAAACATCTCCGATTTGCCTGCAACCTACAACTTTGAGCGTAAACGGAGCAAGAAACATGAGAGTATTCCTAATATCTGCGAATACAGAGCAGATCAACATGCCTGTCCTGCCGCTCGGGATGGCCTGTGTGGCCGCGGCGGCGCAGGCCGCGGGCCATGAGGTGAATACGGTGAATCTGATGGCCCGGCAGGATATACCGGGTCTTTCAGAAGAGGCTGTCAGAGGGTTTGATCCCCAACTCATCGGCATATCCGTCAGAAACATTGACGATCAGGTGATGGAAAACCCGAAATTCATGCTGGATCCGGTAAAAGAGGTGGTGGCCCAATGCCGACGGGTTTCCGATGCCCCGATTGTCTTGGGCGGCGCGGGATACAGCCTCTTTCCAAAGACCGCACTCGCCTATCTGCAAGCCGACATGGGAATTCAGGGAGAAGGGGAGACCGCATTTGTGACGCTTCTGGAACGATTGAGCCGAAGGGCTGATCTGTCCGATGTTCCCGGGCTCTGGGTGCCGAAAACCGGCCTTCAAAAGAGGGTCAACTTCCCGAAAACCTTGGACAATTATCCAGTGCCCCTTCCCCATGTCCACCTGAGTATTCCTCCCGATATCGAGAAAGAGGAGATATGGATCCCCTTCCAGACCCGACGGGGATGCCCCATGAAATGCACCTACTGCTCCACACCCGTCATCGAAGGGGGAATTCTGAGAGAATGTTCGCCTGAACGTGCGATTGATGGACTTTCCCAGTATGTGGCGGCCGGATTCGATCATTTCTTCTTTGTTGACAACACGTTCAACTTTCCGCCATCTTACGCAAAGGCCCTCTGTGATGGGATCATCAAAAGGGGATTGAATATCTCTTGGCGGGCGATTCTCTATCCTTGGAAAGTGGACGATGAACTGGTGGAGAAGATGGCACAGGCCGGGTGCCGGGAGGTCGCCTTGGGGTGTGAGAGCGGTTCCGAGACCATGTTGCTCAGATTCAACAAGCGGTTCAAGCCGTCGGATGTGCTTCGGGTCTCGGAGATGCTCAGAAAACAGGGGATTCAGTGTATGGGATTTCTGATGTTGGGAGGGCCCGGAGAGACCAAAGATACGGTGGAGGAGAGCTTGGCGTTTGCGGAACTGTTGGATCCAGATGCCATGAAAGTCACCACCGGCATCCGGATTTATCCCCATACGCCCCTGCATCAGCTGGCCCTTTCTGAAGGGGTGGTCTCATCGGAAGATGACCTGCTTTTTCCCAAGTTTTACATGGTCAGGGAATTGGAGGAGTGGTTGCGGAAAACGGTGGCGGAAGCGGCCAAGAACCGGAGCCACTGGATGGCATGACATTTCTGGTTCTAACGGTTTTTGTGGTTTCAGACACGGGCTTGAGAATCGTGATCCGCAGATGAACGCAGACGGCCTGTGTGCCTGCCCATATCCCTGCCTCCCCGTGAGACGTGCTGACGGCAAATTCACGAGCACCATCTCCGGTTTGTCCAATCATTCCAAGAGGATGGCCCGCTCATGAAGGTGTTTGAAAACACCTTCTAGGGAACCGGAATTGCTGAACTCACCCTACAACTTTATTGTCCTGTACTCAGGGCCAAATAATTAAAATCAGCATGGCATCATTTTATTCAGACAGGGTACGCCCCATGGAACCATCCAAACTCCAGGCTACAGCCACGATTGCCCCCGAATCGAGGCTCATTCTCTGGGCCAGCATTGTGCTTCTCCCCTTTGCGACGCTCGCAGGTGTCTTTCCCTCGGCAATCTTGCCTTCCCTTGGCATCATCGCTCTCCTGCTGCTCCTGGTGCTGGCAGATGCATGTCTTGCCTGGGGACGCCTTGCCGGCATCCGCATAGAATCGCCGCAGACGGTGCGCCTCTCCAAAGACCGGGAAGACGGCATCCGCCTGCACATCCTTAATGAAGATCGGAAAGTCAGACGCCTGAGAATCGGCTTGGCCCTGCCGGGTGAGATTTACTCACCCAACAAAGAGATGACCACCCTTCTCCCTGATGAAGAGGCCGCAACCCTCCTGTGGCCCTGCAAAGCTTTGAAACGGGGGCGGTACGTTCTGGAGAGGTGTTATATCGAGGCGAGCTCACCGCTTGGGTTTTGGGCAAGGCGGGCAACGGTTCCGATATCTGCGGAAATCCGGGTTTATCCAAACCTCTTTGCCGAACGAAAGCACTTGGCGGCCCTTTTCCTGAACAGAGGCATCGGCATCCACACGCAACGTCAGATCGGAAAGGGACGGGATTTTGAGCAGTTGAGGGAATATGTTCCGGGTGATGCCTATGAGGAGATTCACTGGAAGGCCACCGCGAGACGGCGACATCCCATAACCAAGGTCTATCAGATTGAACGCACCCAAGAGGTCTATCTGATCATCGACGCATCCCGACTGAGTGCCAGAATACAGTGCCCAGTGTCTGAAAAAGAGAATCCAGACACCGGCACCCCCGCATCAAGCCTCACGCCTCACGCCTCACGCCTCACGCCTCACGTTTCACGCCTTACGCCTCACGCCTCACGCCTCAAAGATCAATCCTCAAGCATCACAACGATCCTGGACCGCTTTGTCACGGCTTCCCTGATTATGGGGATGGCCTCGGAGCGCCAAGGCGATCGCTTGGGGATCGCAGCTTTCAGCGACCGGGTGCGGGGGTTCGTGCGGGC
The DNA here is from genome assembly GCA_029940115.1 of Desulfobacterales bacterium. Taxonomy (GTDB): domain Bacteria; phylum Desulfobacterota; class Desulfobacteria; order Desulfobacterales; family 4be13; genus JAOZRQ01. The sequence continues at coordinate 9,659 of JAOZRQ010000033.1, read as the reverse complement.
GAGCAGGGGCAGGGCTCATCACAACGCATGCCGGGATATGCTCTGCACCCTTCACCCGAAACATGTCGCGCCCGACTTTGCCGAGCTGTTCACCTTCCTCGGCACACAGATCCGCCGGCGGGCCCTGCTGATATTCCTGACAAATCTGGATGACCCCGTTCTGGCCGAGGGGTTTCTGAAGAACATGGATATGGTCTGCCGGCGACATCTGGTTTTGGTGAACATGCTCAAGCCGAAAAACGCAAAGTTGCTATTCTCCTCTCCGGACATTGACAGCGTGGAGGATCTGTACAGCAACCTGGGCGGCCATTTTCTTCTGGCTGGCCTTCAGGAGACGGCAAAGCTCCTGAAACGGCACAACGCCGGCTTTGCCCTGCTGGAAGATGAGAGGATGTCCGTCCAACTGGTCTCGCAGTACCTCGCGGTGAAAAAACGTCAGATATTGTGAGGGGCGAGGGGCGAGGGGCGAGCGACGACAGGAATGGCACCTGTGCCCCCTCGCCCATGACCGCTGACCGTATGAAAGAAATCCGGTTTCGCCCTCAGCGAGCGGAGTGGTCCTCCTTCGATGAGGTGGTGCCGGGAGAGAAACCGGGTTTCCCTGACGCTTCACAAAGAAACCCGGTTTCGCTTTCAGTGAGTGGGGCGGTACTCCTTCGGTGAGGTGCCGGGAGAGAAACCGGGTTTCCCTTTCAGTGAGTGGGGCGGTACTCCTTCGGTGAGGTGGTGCCGGGAGAGAAACCGGGTTTCTTTGACAACAATCACAACAAAAATTTCCCTTGGCATGAGTTCCTCCTTTCCAATATCTCATCTATGAGACGAAGGGTTTCGCCTTTTTTAAGGGACCAGACAGGGGCAACCAGCTCTTCAGCATGGGGATCGCCCGTGAGCCGCTGGATGACCATCTTCTGGGGAATACGCTCCAGAAAGTCGCAGAGGATATCCGCATATTCCCCTTGGGTGAGGCATTGATAGGTCCCTTCCTGATACATCCTTTCAAGGGGAGTTCCCTTGATGACATAAAGCAGATGCAGCTTGATCCCATCAATGTCCATGTCTGCGATGGCCCTTGCGGTTTCAAGCATGAGGGCTCTGTTTTCATTCGGGAGCCCCAGAATGACATGGACGCATATCTTTATCCCTCTCATCTTTGTGATATCCACCGCCCTTTTGAAGCAGTGAAGGTCATGGCCCCGGTTGATGAGGGAAAGGGTCGCGTCATGGGCAGACTGCAAGCCGTACTCAATCCATACAAGATAGTCTTTTGCATATCCCTGCAAAAGCGTCAAAACCGGCTCATCCACACAATCGGGCCGGGTGCCGATGGAAAGTCCCACCACATCCTCAACCGCCAAGGCCTCCTGATAAAGGCTTCTGAGCTTCTCATAAGGGGCATATGTGTTGGAGAAGGATTGGAAATAAGCGATGAATTTTTTCGCCTTGTATCGCTTGGAAAGCGCGTGTTTTCCCCTGATGAGCTGCTCTGTGACACTGAGTCCTCTGGCATGAGCGCCGGTACCGGATCCCCGGGCGTTGCAGTATATGCATCCCCCTGTTGAGATCGTGCCATCCCTGTTGGGACAGGAGAGGCCGGCGTCTATGCTGATCTTCTGGACCCTGCATCCGAACAGGGTTCTGAGATAGGTATTCAAGTCATTGTATCTTTTCTTCATTTTATCCATTGGATCGGAGAGACGGGTGAAAGAGAGTGGAGAGAATCATGAATTGGCTACCCTATTTCCATTATATTTTTTGGTGACAACGATGCTTCCGTCTGAATTATCCGGAGGCATGAATTTGACAAAGACAGAATTCCCCCGTTTTTTGAAGAACGTGCTGATGGCGTCATGGAGTGTGTCTTGGGAAAGGCCAATGGGAATGGAGCTTAACATGGCGATGAAATCCTTGAAGGATTGATCGGATTGATTGGAGTGAGCCGGATTTTCAAGCCGCGCCACCGCCAATCCGTTAAAAGGCTCTGTTGAATTCCATTCCTTGGCAAATTTGTTTGCCCTCAACTCCAAGTCAGGGGAGAATATGATTTGGTAATCCATTGATTGCGCCTCCTTTATGAGAACCAGTCTATCGCAGATTCATTTCTCTTTTGTCCCATAAATAAAGGAAACGCGTCAATGGGGTGAAGGGAGTATTCTGAGGTAGAATTATCCTACCGCCACCTTGTCCGTGAACGTGAACTTGAACGTGAACTTGAACGGGCACGTTCACGGGCACGTTCAAGTTCACGGGCATGGGCGGTCTAAATCTTCAGCAGGTTCTCGGCGTTGCCGCCGCAGAGCCGCCGGGTCTCTTCCTCTGACAACCCGGCCTTCTGAAATTCCCGGAAATATCTTGAGGGTTTCAGCAATGGGAAATCAGTGCCGAAAAGGGTCTTGTCCGGCCCGGCAAGTCTTCCCGCGATCCGATAGATATCCGGATCATAGAGAAACGGAGAAGCGGCCGTGTCAAACCAGACATTTTTCAGGCTCTCCCTGACCTCCTTTTTCAGGAGCGTGTAAAAGAATATTCCGCCTCCCCAGTGGGCAAGCACGATCCTGTTTTCCGGAAATTTTCTGACCAACTGATAGATTTGGGAGAGCGTGTTCGGTGTTTTGCCCGGGTAAGCATGTCCCACCGGCTCATTGGTGTGAATCAGAACTGGCACACCCTTTTCCCGACAGATATCCATGATCGGCTCCAGCACATCCCGGGAGTCTTTGTCAATGCCGGACTGATAAAACGCGAGCTCGCCTACGCCTGAAAGTCCAGATGAGAGACATCGCTCCGCTTCCGACGGGGAATCCTTGTCAAAGGGGTCAAAGCAGCAGAAACCAATGAGCCGGTCCGGATATCGCTGGACCGCTTCCATGACATAATTGTTCTCCCTCTTGAATGTATTCGAGCTTTTCCAAGGAAAGCCGAATACCACAGACCTGTCCACTCCCTGCTCATCCATTGACCTGACAATATCTTCCGCGCCCACGATCTGTGACTTGGGCGATTCGTATAACAGCCGGAAAGCAGGCTCATCTGGGAAATAAATTTCCCTGCTTTCCCGGATGGCACGGGAAAATATATGGGTGTGAAAATCAATGATCATTTTTTGGCGTCCTTTTACCCGTGAACGTGAACTTGAACGTGAACTTAAACGTGAACGTGAACTTGAACTTAAACGTGAACTTGAACTTAAACGTGAACGTAAAAGTAAACCTGAACGTGAACGTCAACCTGATAACGTGAACCAAACGTAAATCCAATGTAAGCGGGACATTCAAGTTCACGTTCAAGTTCACGTTCAAGTTCAAGTTCACGTTCAAGTTCAGGTTGATGGGAAGCACATTTTTGTAAGCATTGAAACGATTTGGATCAACAGTTCTTTTCCATCCTGAAATTTTTTCTCATCAATCAGGCGGAGCGTTTTGAATACATCCAATATCGCGCCGCATTCCATCGCGGAGCCTCGTGCAATTGCGTAAAATCTCCGTTTGTCAGGGGAAGATACTTTCCCTGCTCCTCTGCGATATTGAGGGGAATCGAAATGGCTACGCGCCTTAGTTGATCCACAAGTGTGCCATTTCCCTTTGGGATATTGTCAACAACCTGCACTGCGACCGCAAAAAATTCAATGGATCGCTGGTAAACAGCCAATTTTTCGTGACCTAACATTATTTTTCCTCCCCTTGAGCGTTCAAGTTTTAAGTTCACGTTCAAGTTCAAGTCCAAGTTCAAGTTCAAGTTTGAATTCAATTCATGAAACCTTTTGAATAATGATTTGTGAACGTGCCGTCTTCTCCTCGGCGGATAATCAGACATTCGACGCGGTCCAACTGGTTGGCCAATGCGATGCCCGTCTCATGGCCCATGACCATCAGCGCGGTGGCCAGTCCGTCGGCCAGCATGCAGGTGTCCGCCATGACGGAGACACTGACGACCCGATGGGTCACCGGATGCCCGGTGACGGGGTCCAAAATGTGGGAATAGTGTTTGCCGTCTGCCTCAAAGAAGTTTCTATAGTCGCCGCTGGTGGCAAACGCCCTGTCATGAAGGCTCACGACCTGATAGACCTCATCGAATGCGGCATCCGGTCTGGGCACGCTGATGCCGACACGCCAATCTCCGCCGTCTTTTCTGGATCCGCCGGCAACCACCTCCCCGCCGATCTCCACGAGATAGTTTGCGAATCCGTTCTCCTGAACCAGCTCTGCCAGCTGATCAACGCCATATCCCTTGACAATGGAGGCGAGATCAAGGGATATGGACGCGTTCTGCTTTCTCAGGTATCCCTGTTCTGATATCTCAATCTGATCAAACCCGATATCCGCCAGAAGCGCGTCTATTCTCTCTTTTTCGGGGATACGATTCCCGTGGGCCGAGTCCCCGAACCCCCAGAGATTCAGAAGCGGCCTCAGGGTGCCGTCCCATGCCCCGTTTGTCAGCTCATGCAGTCTTTTCGCCGCCTTCATGACCTGCAGGAAGTCATCTGAAACATGAAACCTTTCCGCTGTGCTTCTCAGGGCATTGAACCTGCTGATCTCGCTCTCCTTCCTATAGGTGGACATGCTCTGGTTGATCTCATCAAGTCGCTTCTCCATCTTCTTCTTCAGACCTGACACATTGGTGGCATACCCGGTGACAATCTTGATATGATAAGTTGTCCCCATGGTCCTTCCTGAAATCAGGACTTCCTTTTGGGGCTCACATCCTGCAAAGAATACGAGAGAGAAGATGGAAAGGAGGGTCGGAAGATAGGCATGTTTTCTCATGGTCAGTTGTTTGTTGTCAGTCGCAATGTTGCAAGCTAATATCTGTCATCCTAGTACACCAATTCGCAAGTTCGTCACCCTTCCGCTCCCGCTGGATTGCCAAATCCGGCGGCAATCCGAGCCGATCAAGGGGGTACGAATTTAAAAAGTGATGTACCAAGAATCCATTTCTCATCCGGGGATGGAAAAAGTTCGTAGTTCCGCCTTCAGGCGGTGTCAGACCGCCGAGAGGCGGAACTTTTTGAACACCTCGTAATTCCTGTCGAAAAGTGCTTGGATGACATAATTGGAGACATAATGATCTGCGAAGAATCTCAACTTGCTCATGCCGCGATCCTGAATTCTGCCAGTTCCCGGGCATAGTCCAGACATGCCGATATCTGACTCTCGAACGGCCGACTTCTCAACCGCAAGAAAAAGCCGGGTTTCTCTTTTTTTGTCCTGCACACAGAAAAATCCCAACTCGTCAGTCCTAAGTTCTCGTAACATGCTGAAATCATTGACACCAGAAAACAGGCGTGAAATGTTCGGTGTTTTCAGGCAGTTGCCGGAACACTTTTCAGAACTTCCAGAGAACTTCGGACTGTTGAGTACCTACCTAACATATTCTGGGCAATTGATCTCCGGTGAGCATGTCAACGATCCGGGTGCCGCGTATTCGGGTCTCCATGATGACTCTGCCGGGGTGGTCCGAGACCACCTCTCCGATGATGCAGGCGTCTTTTCCCAGAGGATCTCCCCTCATTGCCGAAAGAACCGCGTCCGCCTGATCCGGTCCCACAAAGCCGATCAGCTTTCCCTCATTGGCCACATAAAGGGGATCGAATCCGAGCAACTCGCATATCCCGGCCACTTCATTCCTGACCGGAATGCGCGCCTCATAGACCCGCATGCCCACACCGGCGTTGCCCGCGATTTCATTCAAAGCCGTTCCCACACCGCCCCGGGTCGGATCCCGGAGCGCATGAACCGCAGTTGACGCGGACAGCATCCGTTTCACGAGATGATTCAGCGAGGCCGTGTCGCTTTTCACGGCCGCGTCAAACGTCATGGATTCCCTCTGGATCAGGATGGCGATGCCATGATCAGCAAGGGTTCCGCTTAATATGATCTGATCTCCGGGCTGGGCCCTGTGGGCGCCGATATCCACATCCGGCGATATCCCTCCAATGCCGGATGTGTTGATGAAAATCTTGTCTGCCGCGCCTTTGGGCACGACTTTGGTGTCTCCGGTGACAATCTGCACCCCCGCCTTTTCCGAGGCAGCCTTCATGCTTTTCAGGATTTTTCCCAAGTCCGCCATTGAAAAGCCCTCTTCGATGATCAGGCCCGCACTGAGATACAACGGGGTCGCACCACATACCGCCAGATCGTTGACGGTTCCGTTCACCGCCAAGTCCCCGATGTTTCCCCCAGGAAAAAAGACCGGATCCACCACAAAGGTGTCGGTGGAAAAGGCAAGCCGGTTCTCCTGAACCTCACATACCGCGCCGTCACCCAATTGGGAGAGGATCGGATTGTCAAACAGGGGGAGCATCATGTCGGAGATGAGTTGATGCGACAGCTTCCCGCCGCTTCCGTGATCCAAAAGAATTTTGTCCTTCTTCATCCTTCATCCTTTAAACTTCTTCATCCTTATTATTCTGATTATAACGCTTTTCGGGGAGGCCGCTCTGTCCGTGAACGTGCACGTGAACATGAACTTGAACGTGAACTTGAACGTGAACTTGAACGTGAACTTGAACGTGAACATGAACGTGAACTTGAACGTGAACGTGCACGTGAACATGAACGTGCACGTGAACGTGAACGTGAACGTGAACGTGAATGTGAACATTCAGTTGAGGGCAAGTTCAAGTGTGGGTACAAGTTCAAGAGTTCAAGTATAAGTATAAGTTCAAGTTCACGTTCACGTTTAAGTTTAAGTTCAAGTTCAAGTTCAAGTTCAAGTGCAAGTGCAAGTTCACGTTCACGTTCACATGCACGGGCTCCGTTATAATCAGCATTATTCCACATCCACCTTTTTCTTGAATCTCACCCCGACCCCCCGGTCGTCAGTTCTGACCACTTCACCAATAAATTTGAGCGGTCTGTCATGGTTGGGAACCGAAAAGGTCATGATAAACTCCTGACCTAACGAGAAGAAATTCTTGGTTTCGATAAACACGCCCCCCTTGCTTATATCTCGGATATAATCCCGGAATGCGCGATCCTGAGTTGCATAATCAACGACAATTGAGCAGGGTTTTCTGGGATGTCTCCTTTTATCTGGAGCCTGTGTATCGGAATCTACTTCATTTCCGAGCAACTCCAAGGAAGATGCCTTTAAAAGCATGGCCCCGGGAGGGTATCCCGATGACTCGGCCATCCGCTCCACTGCCGCGGCAATCCGCTCCAGTGCCGCAGCCATGCGATCTTGGGGGCCCCCATTCTCACTCGCTTTGCTCATCTTTTTTCGCTCCTTGATCAATTTACGCCTGCCAGTCATTCCTGCGAAAGCAGGAATCCATTTTTCGTCACCGAACGGTGGACTCCTGCTTTCGCAGGAATGACAAGTTGCACACCACGTCAATTTATGTCATAATATATGAAATGTTGCTTGGATACAAGAGGAAGTTGAATTTGAATCTGAGAGAAACCCGGTTTCAAACTTCAAGGGACGATGGCGCGGTACCGTGTCAGAAACCGGGTTTCTTTGACTGTTGTTTGGGGCATCTTTCATTTATGGGTTTACACTTTTTTGAGACGAAAAAGTTTGTAGTTCCGCCTTCAGGCGGTGCCGCACCGCCTAAAGGCGGAACTGCAAACTTTTCCCATCCGAAAAGTGCAAACCACTTTTCATATGAATGAAGGATGCCTTGTTTGGTCATGGTTTTTTAGGATGTAGCGGAAGGTAAAGAGGGCGCGGACGAGTCTCTGTTTGTGAAGGGTTGTGAACATAAATAGGCGATAAACTGCTTTAAGATTTTCAGTACCTTGAAAATGTTGAAAATATCATCTTTGGTCGCACAATAGGCATTGCTGATGGCGTACTCCTTGGATCGCAGGTCAGAACGTGCCAGTGATGATGGTATAATTCTTCTCGGAACCTGTGATGAAACCCTGACTCCCTGATCATGTCCAAAAATGCCTCTGGCACATAGTGAAAATCAATGCCTGATGTATAAGGTTCCTGATCAGCGAAGAATACTGAGAGGAGGATTTTGCCATTCGGATCCAATATCCGGTGCAATTCTTCAAGATAATGCGCGCTTTCTTCCATGGGCATATGCGTAAAGACCGAGGCCAGGAGAACGGCATCAAAGGACGCGTCGGGAAAGGGGAAGCGGAATGATGAGGCGTCCATGGTTCCCTCATGTCCGTCCAGGACCGAGTATGCGGTTTTTATGTCAAAGCAGTGAAAATGAAAGTGGGGGGCATGGGGTGTGATCTGTTCCTGACACCACTGAATCATGCCGGGATGTCTGTCAAAGCCGATGTAAGCCTGTATCGGTCTGTTCAGAAGATAACGGGCCACCCGCCCGCACCCGCATCCCACATCAAGAAAGCGGGTCTCCTGATTGAGCATATCTTCCCCTGCGAGCATGCCCGTCAGCAGTTTCCCGGCCCATTTGAAGTGGGCGACAATATCCTCATGGTTCTCTCCGCAGACCAGTTTCATAAACTCTTCAGGTGGCAGTGGCATTTGATCTCCCATGTAAATCAAGTTTAAGAGTTTTTGAGTTTAAAGAGTTTAATGAGTTTGTGAGTTGTTTCTGTAGGGTTCGGGTTTGTTTGTTGCCCACGCGCCATCTTCCATCGTTTTTTTGCCTTGATGCGAGAACTTATGTCTAGCTTTTTGGTAAACAACTTTTGTCCGTCATCTTGAACCGCTGATTAAACAGATGACACGGATGACGCGGATTGATCGCCGTCAATCCTTCAAGGCTAGGGGGGGCGGGAGCTACAAACATGTCGGCCCCTACGGGCCTCTATTTGGTGTTCTCATCATTGATTTAACTTGCCAGAAGGCTTAAAACCAAGGGAGTGCTAAAATGGCGAGCTGCTGAGACTTGCCACCCCCAAAAACACAATTTTGGCACCTCCATCGCTCGCGTTGGGTTCGGCCCCCTTGTATCCGCCTTTGGGGGGGCATTGACATGCGAATCATGCCAGCGCCTGCATTTGCGGGCCAGAGCTGCAATGGGAGAATACTTTATGGCCCCCTCAACAGTTGTCAACACACAGCGCATGGAGCCTTATGGCATCATTATACCCTAGGGACACGCATAATGGCGTACCGTTTGCGTCTGGCCGTGTGACGAGCCTCTCAGCTGTTGCGTTCATCTCTCCGGAGACATTCTCCGCGTCACACGCGGTCACCTGGCGGCGTCTAGGGAACGAATCAGATGTCTAAACATCGCGGGTACGACATGACCTGGCACTCCTTAGCCGAGATCATGTCGCTGAACAAATGGACATCATACCTGTACCCATGATGCGGACGAGAAAAGTTATCAACTGTCAAAAGTCTTTGGACATGCCAACCTCCCAGAAAAAAGGGTTGCTGTGACCGACGCGAGTCGACTTTTTTCGAGACGAACCAGACAACTGTTCCCCTGGTGGGACCATAAGGTCCATACGATTTTTGTTCGGTCTGAACTCCCTGTGTTTAGGGGTTCAGACCACCCCTCCCTCATCCCTTTCCCAACCATTCAGCCACATTCTGACATTCCCCCGATTCTCCCAAATCACCGTTTTTCCATATATTTCAACAGGTTCACGTCATTCTTGGTTCTGTCACGCTTGGCGTGAAAAAGGCGACTTTCCTTCTGGGATGAACCAGATGAATGTCACCTTGGGACAGACAAATCCCATCTCCCCGGAATCCCCCCCATCTCCCGCAGTTTGTCCTCCATC
>JAOZRQ010000850.1 GCA_029940115.1 Desulfobacterales bacterium | reverse complement strand
CACAAACTCACAAACTCACAAACTCACAAACTCACAAACTCACCAACTCATCAAACTTGATTTACATAAAATTGGATAAAATAATTTGGACAGATTATATGAAACACAGAGCGTGTCTGAGAGGTTACAGCCTTGCAAAAATTGAGGAAATATTAAGATATTCGGGCGAGAGATATTATGACACAGCTACAGGACGGGCACTTGCCGTCGGAAAGCATGATGACAGAACAGTGATAATCCCTTATGAGGAAAATGAAGTGTCACACCTGTCACAATACACGCAGTTACCCGGAAACAGATAAATTTTCGTATAAAATCGGGGAGATTTTCATTATGAATAAAACCACGATGACATATTTCAGTGAAAGTGATATTGTCCACCTTGCTGTCTCAGATGAAAAAGAGGCTGAGAGCATCGAACTGAGTCCGAATATCACAGCCGAACTGAACGACAGGGGAGAACTTATCGGTATTGAAATTCTGAATGCAAGCACTTATTTAAGAGATTCGGTATTGGAGACAGCACAGGCAAGACTGCTGAAAATCAGACAGAATACTGAAGAAATCAGTACAGCGATTGAATCCCTGAGAAACAGACAACTGAAAAGATGCCGCTCGACTCTGCCAACGGGAATGCCTGTACCATGAGGGATGTCGGATGTCAACAACCTTCCTTCCAGAAAGCGACATTTTTTTTGACATCTCAAGTTTTCCCTGATACTGAAGGAAACGCGTTAAAACGCAAGAAGGGCTACTCAGTTCATTGAGGTTGAAAGGCATTGGGTCTCAAATTGTGGAGGTTGAAAGGCAATGAGACCGCCCTTCTTGCACTCCTTTTGTTGAGCTCTCCCACGCTTGAGCCGGCATCCTGAAAGCTTGCGCTGAAGCTTGGGATCAATTTTGGGACGACGGGATTTGAGGCCCCATCCTCACTAAACCCAATCCATGTAGTTCACAATGGACAAAAAGTCTTCTGCCAAAAACTGGGACATAAGTTTTACACCAAGGCAAAAAAATGGTGGAGATGGCGCGTGGGCAACAATCAAACCTGAACCCACAAAAACAAACTCACAAACACACAAACTCACAAACACACAAACTCACAAACTCATCAAACTCACAAACTCACAAACTCAGAAACTCAGAAACTCAGAAACTCAGAAACTCACAAACTCAGAAACTCAGAAACTCAGAAACTCACAAACTCACCAACTCACCAACTCACAGCTTCGAGCTTCTCCCTCAACGCGTTGGAAACCTCAACCGATCGCTTTTTCTCGTAATCAAAACAGACCTGGACCGATTCTCCGGTGGCATACACCACCGATTCGTCCCCCACCTCGGTCAGCTTGTATTTCAAGTTGAACCGCTTCCTCCCGATCTCGCTCACCCAGACCTGAAGGGAGAGCTGGTTGCCCAGCTTAACTGGTTTCAAATAATCACAACTGACATGCGCCAAGATGAAATTGAAGGCGAGCGGGTCCGAGCCCGTTGAGATTTCATGGAAAAACGTTTTCCGGCCTTCCTCAAAATAGGTGAAGTAAACCGCGTTGTTCACATGACCCATAGCGTCAAGATCACGGAACCTGACTTCAATGCGTGTGGTAAAAATGGTGTTGTTCATGATTTGTTCCTCTAAATTGAATGAAACAACCGGTAAGGGGTTCACAAAAAATACCCGGCCAAAAGTTTTCCGGGATTTTTTTCTGGGAAGACAGCTTCCACAAACCGCGGATGAACGCGGATGAGTCCGCGGCAGACAGGCCGTCCGCGTTCATCTGCGTTCATCCGCGGTTCACAACGGAAAAGCTGTTCCTCATATAGATGTCAAGGAACCGAAAACCCCTGTGATCAAAGTGAAAGAAGGCTGATTGGACCGTGGGGGAGAAACCCGGTTTTTTTTCTGGCGGGAGTCGGCCCTTTCGGGAAAAAAGCCGGGTTTCTTTCGGGT
>JAOZRQ010000032.1:10953-23904 GCA_029940115.1 Desulfobacterales bacterium | reverse complement strand
CAACCAGTTGACGGGAAGCATCCCGGCGGAATTGGGTTCCCTCGCCAATTTGCGGTCCCTTAGTTTGAGCGGCAATCAGTTGACGGGAAGCATCCCACCGGAATTGGGTTCCCTCGCAAATTTGCAGTCCCTTGTTTTGGGATTCTTTGAGGAAGGCAATCAATTGACGGGAAGCATTCCGGCGGAACTGGGTTCACTCGCCAATTTGCAGTTCCTTAGTTTGAGTGGCAACCAGTTGACGGGAAGCATCCCGGCTGAGTTGGGGGGCCTCGCCAACTTGCAAAGTCTTCGTTTGTATAGCAACCAGTTGAACGGGGAAATCCCATCGGAATTGACCAATCTCTCAGGCTTAACAAGCGAATACACTAACTTTGGCCACAACGCCCTCCACACATCAAACGACACTGTACGCACTTTCCTCGCCAGCGTTGACGAAGATTGGGAAAGCACCCAAACCATTGCCCCCGCCGATCTGACGGTCAGTGAGATTAACGGAGCGTCGATCTCCCTGACCTGGACGCCGATCACCTACACTTCCGACCCCGGCGGCTACGAGATCGAATATTCCGCCACATCGGGAACCGGGTTCACAAAGTTCGGCGAAACCACGGAAAACAAGGAATCGGGCAGCATCACCGTTACCGGCCTTGAGCCTGAAACCGCCTATTATTTCCGTGTCCGAACCGTCACTTACGCCCATGACTCCAATCAGAACGATGTTTACAGCGAATACACGGAAGAGGTTTCCGCCACGACCGGTGCCGCCGGGATCCCGGACGCAGAAAGAGAGGCCCTGATCGCCCTCTACAACAGCACAGGTGGCGAAAGCTGGACCAACAGCGAAAACTGGCTTGGTGCTGCGGGTACGGAATGCACCTGGTTCGGCGTGACCTGTGATTCAACGGGAACTCATGTCACGGGAATTGATTTGGAGAGCCATTATAGTTTTGACACCGGCTCTTGGGAAGACAACCTCATCGGAACGATTCCATCCTCTATCGCAATTTTTTCTGAACTGCAACGCCTTGACTTGTCCCATAACCAGTTGACGGGAAGCATCCCAGCGGAGTTGGCTTCCCTCGCCAATTTGCAGTCCCTTGATTTGGATGGCAACGAGCTGACGGGAAGCATCCCAGCGGAGTTGGCTTCCCTCGCCAATTTGCGGGAGCTTCATTTGTATGGAAACCAGTTGACGGGAAGCATCCCAACGTGGTTGGGTTCCCTCGCCAATTTGCAGTCCCTTTATTTGGGGGGCAACCAGTTTACGGGAAGCATCCCAGCAGCGTTGGCTTCCCTCGCCAATCTACAGTCCCTTGATTTGGGTAGAAACCAGTTGACGGGAAGCATCCCAGAGGCGTTGGGTTCCCTCGCCAATTTGAATCACCTTAATTTGGGGAGCAACCAGTTGACGGGAAGCATCCCGACGGAGTTGGGCTCCCCCGCCAATTTGCAGTTCCTTAGTTTGGGGAACAACCAGTTGACGGGAAGCATCTCGCCCGAGTTGGGGGGTCTCGTTAATTTGCAGGATCTTTTTTTGTATGGCAACGAGTTGTCGGGAAGCATCCCGGCGGAATTGGGGTCCCTCGCTAATTTGCAGCACCTTAATTTGGGGGTCAACCAGTTGACGGGAAGCATCCCACCGGAGTTGGGTTCCCTCGCCAGTTTGCAGACCCTTGTTTTGGGAGGGAACCAGTTGAGCGGCTTAATACCGGAGGAGCTGGCCAATCTCTCACCAGACTTAGGCTTTGAACCTATTTTTTTGGATTACAATGCTCTCTACACAACAGACGAGACTTTACGCGCTTTTCTCAACAATATTTATGCAGATTGGGAAAACACCCAAACCATCGCCCCATCCAACCTGACTGTCTCGGAGACCACAGCAAATTCCGTCACCCTGACATGGACGCCGATCCCCTTCACCGAATTTGAAGGCGGCTATGAAATTCACCATGCCACAGCCTCTTCCTCTTGGTGGCCCACAACTGACCCTGAAGGTGATCCCAGCACAGGGGGCCAAGACTACACCCTGTTCGGAACCACAGAAGACAAGACCGCAAACACCTTCACCGTGACCGGTTTGGAGCCTGAGACCACCTACTACTTCCGTGTCCTCACGGTCACGAATCCCCATGGCGACAACCAGAACACCGTTTACAGCGATCCGACCGACGAGATCACGGCGACCACCCAGATAGAAGCTGGGATCCCGGCAGAAGAACGCCAAGCCCTGATCGACCTCTACACCAGCACAAACGGCGAGGCTTGGACTGACAGCACAGGCTGGCTTGGCGAGGCCGGTACGGAGTGTGCATGGTATGGGATAACCTGCGATGGTGATCATATCACAAGGATTGACTTGAGGGGAGAATATGATTCTGCCATAGGAGGGTATAGAGGGAATAACCTTGTCGGAACCATTCCTTCCTCCATCAGCAACCTCTCCAGCTTACAGCACCTTGATTTAAGTCACAATCAGCTCACAGGAGCCATTCCTGCGACGTTTGACTCTCTCGTCAATTTGCAGACCCTTGATTTGGGCCACAATCGTTTGACAGGAAGCATCCCAACGGAATTGGGTTCCCTTGCCAATTTGCAACGCCTTGCTTTGGGGTACAACCAGTTGACGGGAAGCATCCCAGCGAAGTTGGGATCCCTCGCCAATTTGCAGCACCTTTATTTGAATAACAACCAGTTGACGGGAAGCATTCCTGCGGAATTGGGTTCCCTCGCCAATTTGCAGCACCTTGATTTGAGGGCCAACCAGTTGACGGGAAGCATCCCTGCGGAATTGGGTTCCCTCGCCAATTTGCAGCACCTTTATTTGTGGGGCAATCAGTTGACGGGAAGCATCCCAGCGGAATTGGGTTCCCTCGCCAATTTGCGGTACCTTTTCTTGTTTCAAAACCAGTTGACGGGAAGCATTCCTGCGGAATTGGGTTCCCTCGCCAATTTACAGTACCTTGATTTGAGTGGCAACCAGTTGAGCGGGGAAATCCCGTCTGAACTGACCAACATCTCAGGCTTGACAAGCGAGGATACAGGATTCGGTTACAACGCCCTCCACACCGCAGACGATGCTGTACGCGAGTTCATCGCCAGCGTTGATCCTGACTGGGAGAGCACCCAGACCGTCGCGCCCACCGATTTGACAGTCGGTGAGACCACTGAAAACTCGGTCTCCCTGACTTGGACACCAATCATCTACACAGCCAATCCCGGCGGCTATGAGGTCGAATATTCCACCACATCTGGAACCGGATTCACCAAATTTGGTGAGACCACAGCCGACAAGACCGCAAATGCCATCACCGTCACCGGTCTTGCCCCTGGCACCTCCTATTTTTTCCGTGTTCGCACCGTCACCAATTCCCATGGCAGCAATGCCAACACGGTTTACAGCGAATACACCCCAGAGGTTTCAGCTACGACCGAGGAGAGCAACACCCCGCCGGTGGCATCCGACGGCACACTGACGGTTACGGCGGGTCAGAGCGTGTCGAGTGCATTCTCCGTCACAGATCCAGACGGCGACACCCTCACCTACAGCATTGTGACGCCGCCCGGAAAAGGCGCTGTCAGCCTTACAGATGAGGGAGCCACAGGCGCTTACACCTACACTGCCAATGTTGACACTGCCGGAACCGACACGTTCACCTTCAAGGCCAACGACGGCAAGGCCGACTCCAACATTGCCACAGTGACCGTGGCCATCACCCCCCCGGACAGCATCACCGCAACCCACAGCGCAGGCGACTACACCCCAGGAACCGACCTGACGGTCACCATGCATATCACATACACCGGCGAACTGACCGCGTTGGGGATTGAAGTCAATTTGCCAGCCGATTTCATCTATGACTCAAAAACCGGAGACGATGTTCCCACCATCAAAGTATTGGACACCGGAGACGTAGAGTTCACTTGGTCGGAAATTCCTTCCAGCCCGATTGACTTCACATACACCCTGAAACCTTCAGAAGCCTCATCCGGGTCAAAACAAATCACAGCCCGTGTCATATACCGACGTCTCGGCTTGGAAGAACAGATGTATGCCGAGCCGCACCCTTTGCCAATCGGTCAGGGAGGATTCACCCTCACCGCCATCGCGGGAGATAACGGGGCCATTTCGCCTCCCTTTGCCACCGTGAGCCTGGGGCAAAGCCAGTCTTTCTCAATCACCGCCGATTCCGGATATCAGGTGGCCGATGTCCAAGTGGATGACTCATCCGTCGGTGCGGTGGCGACCTACACCTTTGAAAATGTCTCGGCGAGTCATACCATCACCGCCTCCTTTCAACCCGTTTTGTCCACCATCACTGCCACCTCCGGGCCAAACGGAGCCATCAGCCCTTCTGGAATCACCACCGTGTCTTGGGGAGCGGATCAGACATACGCCATCATGCCGGATGACGGATATCAGATCGCCAATGTGGCGGTCGATTTCATGCCTATGGGTTCGCTGACAAGCTACAGATTTGAGGCCATCACAGCCGACCATGAGATCCAAGTGACCTTCGAGCCAATTCCGACCTACGCACCCGAGATTTCCGGGACGCCCATAGTCAGCGTGAACCAGGGAGATGAATACACCTTCACCCCGACCGCGTCCGACGCGGATGGGGATCCCCTGACCTTCAGCATCGTCAACAAACCCGCGTGGGCCGATTTTGACGAGACCAGCGGCACGTTGAGCGGCACTCCGGCCAACGGCGATGTGGGAACCAGAGAAGATATCGTCATCAGCGTGTCTGACGGAACCACCAGCGTATCCCTCGACCCCTTTGACCTCACGGTGCTGAACGTGAATGACCCGCCCGTGATCTCCGGTTCGCCAACGACTTCGGTGGCACAGGACCAGGCCTACACCTTCACCCCGACTGCCACAGACGAGGACACAGGGGACACCCTCGTATTCAGCATCACCAACCCGCCGGAATGGACGACCTTTGATCCAGAGACCGGAACCCTGAGCGGAACGCCCGTAAATAAAGACGTGGGCCCCCTCCCCGGCATCGTGATCACGGTGACGGACGCGGCCGGTCTGAGCGCGTCCCTGCCTGCATTCGACTTGGAGGTCACGGATGTGAATGACCCGCCCATCTCGGATGCCGGCCCGGATCAGACCGTGAGGGAGAGCGACGGCGAGACCATCACCGTGACGCTGAACGGATCCAACTCCCATGACCCGGATCCGGATGAGGAGATTGAGACGTATCTCTGGCGTCAGCTCGAAGGGCCTCCGGTCGTCCTCTCCGACGACGGAGATGTTCAGCCGAGCTTCACCTCGCCGGACATCAACCCGGGCGGCGCGGCCCTGGTCTTTGAGCTCACAGTGATTGACCCACGAGGAATGGAAGATGCCGACACAGTGACTGTAAATGTCATCTGGGTGAACGAACCGCCCAAGGCAAAGGCCGGTCCGAATCAGGATATAACCGAGACCTCGGAGGGCAAAGCCGCCATCGTTCTTTTGGACGGGTCTGGTTCCACGGACCCGGATGAAAACATCGAAAGCTATCAGTGGGTTCAGACATCGGGTCCACCGGTGACGCTCTCCGCCGAATACGCCGCTCAAACGGAGTTCACCGCGCCGGATGTGGGTGCCAACGGCGCAACCCTCGGCTTTGATCTCACCGTCATTGACGAAGAGGGGCTGAGGGACACCGCCAGCGTCCGCATCACCATTCTCTTTGAGAACATCCCGCCCAAGGCGGACGCGGGGCAAGATCAGGAGATCAGAGAGGGGGATGACCAGATCGTCATCTTGGACGGATCCGGTTCCTTTGACGAGGATGACGGGGACGAAATCATCTCATACCGATGGCGCCAAACCGCAGGCTCGGATGTCATCCTCTTGGATCCGAGTTCAGCGATCACGGAGTTTGAGGTTCCGGATGTGAGGCCCATGGGGGCCACCTTGGAGTTCAGCCTGACCGTAACCGACCGGGGTGGTCTGGAAAGCTCGGACACCGTTCTGGTGAACATCGTATGGCAGGATGAACCGCCGACAGCCGAAGTGATCTGCCCAGAACAGGTGAATGAAGGGGAGACGGTGACGCTAAGGGGATCAGGTGATGATCCAGATGGCGAGCGTCTGTCCTATCAGTGGACCCAAGAAAAAGGGACTCCGATTGAGTTCCTCAATACCGAAGAAAGCGACGCATCATTCACCGCACCAACGGTGCTTTCAGGCACCGAATCCCTGGAATTCAAACTGACCGTGACGGACGAGGAAGGCTTTGAGAACAGCGCCATGCAATCTTGGGCAACCTGCACGGTGACGGTTGCCGGTGTGAACGACCCGCCGGAAGTTCCAGATGATGAAGATTTAAAGATAAGCACCAAGGAAGACACGGCTCTGGAGATCACCTTGAAGGCGTCTGACAGCAATGGGGATGACCTCGAATATTTCGTCGTTGATGGCCCCTCTCATGGCGAATTGACGGGCACTGAACCGAACCTGACCTATACGCCCAGTGAGAATTACGTTGGAGAGGACAGCTTCACCTTTAAGGCAAACGACGGATCTGTGGACTCGGCAGAGGCCATCGTCAGCATCACTGTTGAGCCGGTGAACGACTCCCCGTTTATCTCCAATGAGCCGCTCACCGAGGTGAATGCATATGGCAACTACACTTTCAAGCCTAAGGCGGATGATGAGGAAGACCCCGATTCCCTGCGTTTCAGCATCGAAAACAAGCCGAAATGGGCCGCATTTGACGAGACCACCGGCCAACTGACCGGCAGGCCGACCAAGGAGCATGTGGGAACCTCAGCCGGCATCGTCATCACGGTCACGGACACGGAGAAAGCGACCGCATCCTTGGAGCCGTTTGACATCACCGTCAATTCCGTCTCCAATGAGCCGCCGGCAACCCCTGAACTGCCGCCAGAACTGAGTGATGATCCAAAACCGACTGATGATGAGGCTGTATTCCCTGCCGGAAACCCTCTCGAACTCAAAGCCAGCGATTTTTCGGACAGCGACGGAGATGCCCATTACCAGACCCGCTGGGAGGTGAGACGTTCAGACGGCGCACTGTCGGTCTATCTGAAATTCAGATCGGATGAGCAAGATGATCTGACCACTTATGATCTTCAGAAATCCGACCTGACTGCCGACCTGAAATATTCGTGGAGAGTGCAATATGAGGATGACAGGGAGGGCATCTCCGAATGGTCGGATGAACGCACCTTCACGGTCGGAAACTCCGAGTCGGCAAGCAAGTGGGAAGGGATTAAGGCCGGGACAGAACCGGCAGATTTTCCGATGGTCTCGTTCCCCTTCTGGCCGGATGATCCTGCAAGCATGAAAGTGTTTGAGGGAGTGTTCAAGCAAGTCACGGCCGGCGAATACAACACAGAGACCCTGAGAATCGGCACATACGACTCTGCCACGGGAGATTACATCGAATGCAATGATGGGCTGACCATCCAGCCGGGAAAAGCCTACTGGTTCTATACGCTTGAAGATGTTGGTGATGGGATTTCGTTCAACGGGGTGCCGGTGAGCACAGCGCATGATTTTGAACTGAAACTGACAGGAGCCGGTTGGAACATGATCGCCTGCCCCAATGACGTCAGCTACGTTTGGGATGATCTGAAAGTGTTGCAACGCGACGCGAATGGAACCATCAAGGAGGGGTATCCTGTGGCCATCTCCTCTGAGGAGAACAATCTGCTTGACAAAACATTGTGGAGATGGCATAAGGGCGAATATGTCTATTATCGTCCAGACGAACTGAACATGGCGGACTATGAGGCCGATCCTGATCCGAATCCGTCTCTGATGAAGCAGAAAGAGGGATATTGGGTGAGAACACTGGAAGAAGATGTGATCCTGAGATTCACCACAGCCGCACAACGCGATTCCGGATCGGTGGCAAGGATGCGAGAGACGGAAAGGGTGGCTGAAAACAACCATCTCCTCGAATCCAGAGAAGCGATGGTCGTATCGGGACCGCCCGCGCCCATCGGCACCTTTGCAAGCGCAGAAGCGGACACCGATTCCTCCGGAGGCGGGACCGGATGCTTTGTTGCCACCGCCACCCAAGAGGAATCCGTGAACGCCATCGACATGACGCAAGGAGGTGTTCTGTTTGCTTCTCTCTTTTTGATCGCCATGGCGGCTGTTCTCTCCGTTCGCTTCGACAGGCTCAACGAACGACATCCGACGTGCCCTGAGCCTGCCGAAGGGCACCAATCCAAAAAGCGGGCAAAGAAAACTGGCTGATTTAGACGGCCTAGTTCCAATCCCAATACAGGATTTCCGGCCCTTGGTGTGCAAAAAACCGCTTCGCTCAATTTTTGCACTCCGGACAATCTTTTTGTTGAACTGTAAAGCATGAGTACGCAAGCCAATTTTCAATATTCAATTTTCAATTTACATGGGAGGAGACAAATGAAAAGACTGATCTTGGCCTTGACCCTGATGGGAACGGCCCTGATGGGAAACGCCCACGCGTCCGATCTGATCGAGAATGTGAAGATCATCGCCATCAAAACCATGGAGGTGGAAGGGAACACCCTGTCCATCGTCACACGGATGAAGAACGCCAATGTTCAGACGCTGAGGCTCAGTGAGGGGCGTTTCGTGTTCTATCTGAGGATCAACAAAAAGATAGACAAGAAACTGACCAAAGATGAGCGATTGGGAACCGACAACCGGCCCCGGCACATCATCTTGGAACCGGAGGAGACCCTGTTGGAAGGAGATGGCGCAAACGACATCGAATTCAAGGTCCATCTCGGGAAAAGCCAGAAGACGGTCCTCCGTTCGACCAAGCGGATCCTGAATGCCATCGGCAATCCTGCAAAAACCAAGCCGATTTTCTACATTGTGGGAAAATTCCGATTGGGAGTGAAGTCGGATAAGGGATGGAGTTCGGTGCCAGCAGAACTTGAATGGGTGTTCAGGCCAGACTTCCAGCGACGTGTGCTGTTGGAGGCCTCGCCTGATCTGGTATTCCCTGAGACGGTGGATCAGATTGAAGACATGCTGAGAAGAATTCCAAGGCCAGTCACGACGACAACCACCACCATTCCAGACTCGCCGATTCCCTCAACATCCACCACGACGACCTCCACGATTCCACCAGAGCCGATTCCCATTACCGCGCTGATCCATTTTGATTATGATTCGGATGTCATTCGCAAGGAATCTTATGGGTTGTTGGATGAATACGGAAAAGCCTTCACAAATGAAAGCTTCTCCGATATGCGCGTCATCATCGCGGGACACACCTGTCATATGGGGTCAATGGAATATAACCAAGAGCTCTCGGAAAGACGGGCCGAAGCAGTCAGGAACTACCTGCTCACGCATCACAACATCGCACCGGACCGCCTGACCACAAAAGGGTATGGAAAAACCGAACCGGTTGCCTCCAACGCCACGAAAAAGGGGCGGGCATTAAATCGGCGGGTGGAATTCATCCCTTACTATGTCCTCCCAGAAAGAAACTAAGCTTTTTGAAAAAGCTTAGTTTCTTCTGCTCCCGCCGGAACCTGTCCCCGACATCTTTTATCGGGGATTGACAAATCCGGCGGTGGTGGCAGTTTGAAACGAATTGCAAATTTGCTCTCAAAGTCGCACGATTTTTCAAATCGTGCCTGAACGAATTGCAAATTCATTCTACATCCAAAAGTAGCATGATTTTTCAAATCGTGCCTGAACAAATTGCAGTAGCACGATCTGTGGGTCGGGGTCGAACTTGGAAAACTCATTGAATTTAAAGGGAAAACGCTCCAAAAAAAGTAAGTATTCGGTAAAACCCGTCGGCCTCACCCCACGCTCGGTTCGGATTGACAAATCCGAACCCCCATCCCGCCGGATTTGGCAATCCGGCGAGAGCAGTCGGGGGTGCCGAATGCCGACAGGTCATCCCGCCGGATTTGGCAATCCCGCGGGAGCGAGGACGGGATTTACCGAATATTTACCCAAAAAAGCCCGCTTGGGTGCGCGGAGTCAAGATTGTCGGAGATGAGTCGTCGACCGCCAGTATCCGCCCTTTTCGTGACAGAGGTGATTCTAAAGGAACTTGTATAGAAATTTATATCCAATTACTTATGAGGGTCTTATTTTGGACAAATTACGGGAATCTGAGGCGGATTTTGTTTCGTGTGATCTCATATTGTTCATAGCCACTTCCACTGAGAAGGAGGAGCTTGAAAAGATCACCATGGAAAAGGGAGTGCCCTTTGAAAAAAGGGGCGGCGCACGAGGTTCACACTATCATTTGGGCAAAGTGGGGGGCTTTCAGGTCATGGCTGTCAGAACAGGGATGGGTCCATTTGGTTACGGAGGTTCCGCCTCCAAAGCAATTTATTACCAATCTGTCACCAGCGCCACTGCCATAGTCCAGTTGGGCATGGCATTCGGCGTGTGGCCTGATGAACAGAAACTGGGAGATGTCTTGGTGTCCACTTCTCTGTTGCCGTATGACAACAGAGACATCATGGATGACGGCGACACCTATTTGACAGATTACTCGCGAGCAAAGAGGCATCCGGCCAACGGTTCTCTTATTGATCTGTTTCAGACAAATCAGACTGCCACTGAAGATCACAGCGTATTTTTCGGTACACTGCTATCCGGATCGGCAAGAATATTCAGCACCTTGTTTCGTGATGAGCTGTTACAAATGTTGCCTCAGGGTGATGAGGATGAGAAGATCATTGGCGGAGAAATGGAAGGCATGGGCTTGCTTTCAATCAGCCCTCCGGAGGATCCGATCTGGATTGTCGTAAAAGGCATTTCAGACTTTGCCGACAAAGATCGAAATGAAATCATCAAACAGTCCCGCCCGCTCGCATGTCGAAATGCCGCCTCCTTTGTCCTCAATTCATTGCTTTCCGAGGGGCAGGATAAAACAGAGCAACATGAAGAGGTGCATCATGTCCGATTTTGACAAATATTTCATCAAATCAGAAATATCTTACCATCCCAAACTCAATTTCTGGAGAAGTCATCTTGGTCGGGATGGGGTCAGCTTGAAGATTGAAATTCATCGTGAACGAGATGGTCTGATAATTAAGCCCACAATCATGTTCATGCATTTCTATGAGGACGGCAAAGAAATCCACTGCGACAAGGAGCCATGGGATCCCGATCTCAACCATTGGTGTGTTGAGAACGCCATAAGAGCCAAGGACCCGGGCAATGAGGCACTTCGTTTTTCGCTCGCATTGAGGGCGGCATTCAAAAAGCCGGGAGGCAGATTTGGCGATGGGATTTTCAATGGAGTGCTTTTACGCACCATAGCTGATGGTCCCTTCATGCGGCACAAATCCGTTTCCGATGTGATGAGGCACATACACAGAGGCAATCCGACGTTTGATGGTCAGGCTTCTGGCGATTGCAGAGAAATGATAGAGATTCTGATTCGAGATCGGGCACTGGAACTGCTGGAAAATCTTCGCTACGACAAAGATCAGGCAATTGACATACTCGCTGGCGCATTGGGAGAATATTTGGATCAGAGATTTTCTGTCACAGGTCGCAGACTCTTGGGATTTTCTGGTACAAATCGCAGACTCTTGGCTACAAATGATTCCTAAACTCCATTTTGGCAAGCTTTGCTGCCAAAGCGCAACTTTGGCGTTCCGGATTGACTTTGGCGGATTCCGGGTGTTTGAGATCGGGGAAATGTGGCACGATTTTTCAAATCGTGCCCGAACGAATTGCAAATTCGTTCCACATCGCAATCGAAACGAATTGCAAATTTGTTTCACATTCAAGCGGAGCATATAATCTATGAGATTCAAACGACTTGTTTTGCCAGGCATTCTGTGCATTTTTCTTTTCCCGGTCATTGGAGATGCCGCATCCATTTTGGATGACGTGAATTTTATCGTCATCCGGGAGATGCAGCTCAGGAAGGAAAAAGAGACCTATTTTATGGATGTGACCCATGTCATACGAAATTCGAGCAATTATGCCCTGAAATTTGAGAATTGCCGATTCAAATTGTCCTTTGTCACGAAAGATGTCGGGGAAATCAAGCTGGGGTCGGTTCTCAAGAATGAAATCCTTTTGGAGAGGAAAGCTGACTCGCCGGCTACGGATACAAGCATAACGCTTTCTCCCAACATCGGTTCGGACATTCAAGCGTTCCACCTGAATGTCACCTCGTCAGAAGAGATGAATTCGATGCTTATGGCCTCCAATCCGAGTCTCAGGCTGCACATTCAGGGGAATTTCAATCTTGGCATGGGATCAAAACGGGGATGGGTGTATCAGCCGGGAATCAAGATTGATTGGATTTTGCCGATTGAGGTGGTTCGGGATGTTTTTGTCAACACTTACAAAGCGATTGAACGGGCCGCCGGTAAGGGAGGGGATGATATCGCCGAAGATGATGACTTCTTGGCTGATATTGAGGAAGAAGGGAAATTCTCGCGCATCAACGAGATGGTGCTCTATTTTTCACCGGGCGAAAAAACACTTACTTACAAGTCAAAGGCGAGGCTCATAAAGTGGATGAAAGGCCTTCAAGAGGCTTCGGACAAGTGGACATTGCATGTTGAGGGATATGCTGATGGAAAGGATGCAAAACATGGCAAGGTATTAGCTACGGACCGCGCGGGGGCCGTTTATGACCATCTCGCCAAGACGCTGGGTCTGAAATGGAAGAATGTGAAGGTGGAAGGATTCGGCAGAGAACTCCCTGCAACGGCCAAGGATGACGACAAAAACAGAGTGGAGATTTATTTTACCAACAGTTGAGCTTTTTTGTTTTCAACTTGATGATCAAATCAAGTTTCAAATAACCAGTAATAAGCAGATCTGAAACTTTTCTCTCCCACGCTCCCGCCGGATTGACAAATCTGGCGGGAATGGTTCGGATTTGCCAATCCGAACCGAGCGTTGGCGGGGTTTTCATATCTGCTGATTTTCTCTCCCACGCTCCCGCCGGATTGACAAATCTGGCGGGAATGGTTCGGATT
>JAOZRQ010000032.1:8455-10853 GCA_029940115.1 Desulfobacterales bacterium | reverse complement strand
TGCCAATCCGAACCGAGCGTTGGCGGGGTTTTCATATCTGCTGATAATGAATGAAAGGAGGGATAACAATGATTTTCATGAAATGAAGGCAGAAGTCCTTTTTACCTGACTGAAACTTTTGACAAAGAAAGGAAAGGAACATGATGCGTGAGATTGTTGTGTGGACCGTAATTTTTGTCATGGGGATGATCCCTGTGGCAAGTGCTCAACAAGATGTGATTGGCAATCTGAAGGTCGTCTCGATCAAGACGATTCAGATACGACCGGAGGAGAACACCATCTTCATGGACATGGAGGTTGCGATAGAGAACAGCAACTCCATGACCATACGGCTCAGGAACGGCGATTTCGATTTCTTCATCGGCTCCAAGTACACGAAACCGGAGTATCGCAAAAATCCGCCGCCTGACTGTGAAGGTGTCATCATAAGGGAGGACAAAGTCAAGAAGATCGGAACAGCCAAGAAGCGCGGAAAATCGAATGACATTGAGCTGGTTACTGGGGAAGGGAATCCGAACATCGTGAAATTCCGTGTGGATGTTGGGAAAAGTCGGCCCCAAGCTTTTGAAGCGATCTCTCATATGCTGAACTGCATCGGATATCGGGAATTCAAGTATCCGCTCATCAATATCGGGGGAAAATTCGAGCTGGGGGTACGCTCGGACCGGGGATGGAGCATGGTGGAATCGGTTAAGATTGAATGGAACTTCTGCCCTGAAACGCAGAAGAAAGTTGACTTTTTCCCGGGTATGAGCTGTCCGCAGTAGCTCAAGATGCGTGGCAATCTGAAAGAAAAGCGGCTTTTCCGGAAATAGGGATGGCCGCTTTTTTATTGTCCGTGGGGAATTCCCGGTTTTGGAAGTCCTCCGGATGCCGATGCCCCCGCACCCTGACCGGCCGCACAGGCCGTGGGCGGATCATGTCGGAAACCACAAAAACCGTCAGAACCAAGAATGTTGATGTTCAGGTCCAAGTCCAAGTTGTCGCCCAAGGCCCCGGAACCAAGGCCCCGGAACCAAGGCCCCAGAACCCAGAACCAAGGAAACCAGAATGAGATATGCACCCATTGACAAGGAGCTGTTTGTCCAAAACAGGGAGAGGCTTGCAAAGCACCTGAAACCGAATTCTGTGGCGGTGTTCAATGCCAATGACATCATGCCGAGCAACGGCGACGGCATCCGGCCGTTCATCCAGAACAGCGATCTGTTCTATCTGAGCGGGATTGATCAGGAGGAGACGCTTCTGCTCTTTTTCCCGGATGCCAAGGAGGAGAAACACAAAGAGGTTCTCTTTGTCAAGGAGACAAACGAGAAGACCGCGACATGGGAAGGGGAGAAACTCAGCAAGGAGCAGGCGACCGAGATTTCAGGAATCAAAACGGTCTTCTGGGTCCCGGAATTTGAGAACATTTTCCGGTTCCTGGCCTTTGAGACCGAGCATATCTGCTTGAACATCAACGAACATCTGCGGGCTGATCTCAAGGTGGAGACCCGGGACGACCGCTTCCTGAAATGGTGCAGAGCCGCATTTCCCCTGCACAAGTATGAACGGCTGGCCCCGATCGTGCAGGGTCTGCGTACGGTCAAATCCTCTCCTGAGATTGAGCTGATCCAACATGCGTGTGATATCACCGAAAAGGCATTTCGCCGGGTGTTCGGCTTCATCAGGCCCGGGGTGTGGGAATATGAGATCGAAGCGGAGTTCTGCCACGAGTTCCTGATGAGTCGCTCAAGAGGATTTGCGTATGAGCCGATTGTCGCGTCGGGCGCGAACGCCTGTGTGCTCCATTATGTGGCAAACGATCAGCAGTGCAGGGACGGGGATCTCCTGCTGATGGATGTGGGGGCTGAGTACGCGAATTACGCGTCTGATGTCACCCGCACGGTCCCGGTGAACGGCCGCTTCACCCCAAGGCAGAGATCGGTTTACAATGCCGTGCGCCGGGTCCAGAAGGCTGCCATTGAGATGCTCAGACCCGGAAACCTCCTTGATGAATACAACAAGGAGGTGGGAAAGATCATGGAGGGCGAGCTGATCGCTCTCGGCGTTCTGGATCCTGAAAAGGTGAAGGAACAGGATGAGGAGAAGCCACTCTACAAAAAATGCCTCATGCACGGGACATCTCATCATCTGGGGTTGGATGTCCATGACTTGGGAAGCAGACACCGCAAATTTGAGCCTGGCATGATCCTCACCTGCGAGCCGGGGATCTACCTCAAAGATGAGGAGATCGGGGTCAGGCTTGAAAATGACATTCTGATCACCGAGGATGGTCCCTTGGATCTCACGAAGCATATTCCGATTGAGATTGAGGAGATTGAGGAAGCTGTAAGCTGCAAGTCTTAAGCTGCAAGTCTTAAGCTGCAAGTCTTAAGCTGCAAGTCTTAAGCTGCAAGTC
>JAOZRQ010000032.1:0-8355 GCA_029940115.1 Desulfobacterales bacterium | reverse complement strand
TTAAGCTGTAAGCTCTGAGCCTGAGTTCCACCTTGAATCACATGAGGTACCACTTTCCCTGTCATTCCTGCGAAGGAAGGAACCCGCAACGCAACTGACGAAAGGCGGATTCCTTACAGTTCAGCTCACAGCTCACAGCTTACAACCAACAAGGATGGAAAATGAGTTCACAAATCATTGATGCCCATGCCCATTGCGGCATCCAAGAAAGATTTCCCCCTCAGTCCTTTGCAGATTATTTTGACCATGTCAAGGGGAGTGAAATAACAGGTGTGGTGATGTTTGCGCCTGTGGCAGAAATTTATGATCGGTATGCCTTTCGGTTTGAGGACACTCCCGAATGGCAGGAGAAGCGGTGGGCAGCCAACGATTACCTGCTGACGGTCGCCAATGACGAGCTTGAGGTGTTCCCCTATTTTTTTGTCTGGAATGACTTTGCCGTGGGCCAGCTCACCCCTCAGCAATGGGGCATCAAATGGCACAGGCATGCTGACGAACCGGTTTATCATTATGACTCCCCCGGATGCATGAAAGCCGTTGAGGTGATTCGACAGAGGAATCTGCCTGTTGTTTTTGAGGAGGAACTGAAAAACACCCTCCGCTTCATCAATGAGATCGCCACGGGGATCCGGGTGATCATCCCGCACCTCGGTTTTCTGAACGGGGGATACCGAAAGCTCTCGGACTTTGGGATATGGGAAAACCCGGACGTGTTCACCGACACAAGCCTCGCCTCCCCGCATGACATCATGGATTATGTCCGGAACTACGGGCATGAACGCATCATGTTCGGATCCGATTTTCCATTCGGGGAGCCTGTGAGGGAACTGGCAAAGGTTTCAAAACTTGATATCTCCCAAGAGATGAAGGAGGCCTGAACCTGAAGCGATTGTTGGGGAGAGAAACGTGAACGTGCCCGTGCCCGTGAATGAATGTTAATGTTCAAGTCCGAGTTCATGTTCACGTTTGAGTTCACGGACAGAGCGGCCTTCCCAAAAAGCGTTATGATCAGAAGCTTTTTAAAACCTTGGTTTTCCTTGGAATTTGGAACAACTGACAACCTTCACGGGCGAATATGCTTAGATTTATCATTGTTTTCCTGACGACTTATGGCCTCATGCACACCCTGTTCTTTCTCCGCGTCCGGGTACTTCTTCCGGACGGGAGATGGCTGAGATGGGGATGTTTCCTGTTTCTCATTTACATGGTCTTCGCTCCCATGATCTGTCATACCTTTGAAAGGATGGGACACGATCTCCCCGCGCGCATGACCGCCTTTGTCGGCTATTACTGGATGGGCTTTCTCCTCCTCGGATGTGCAGCCGCTCTTCTCATGGGAATCTTCGATTTGGGTGCATGGGGTCTCAGGACAATCAGCAATGTTCATCTGCCCCCGCTTTCCGGGAAAAAGCCCGCGATGGTCATGCTCTGCATCGTGTCCACATGCTGGCTCTACGGAATCTTTGAGGCCCGAAACATGAAGATGGAGCACCTGCGCGTGGAGACCGACAAGCTTCCCGATCATGCAGACCCGCTGAGAATCGTCCAGATTTCAGATGTTCACTTGGGATTGACCGCGCGTGACAAAAAGCTGAAGGCCATCACCGACAAGGTGCAGTCCCTCTCGCCGGACATCTTGGTATGCACTGGCGATCTGCTCGACACCCCGCTCCATCATCTTCCTGAACTGGCGGCGATCTTCCAACAGATTCGTCCACGATATGGGAAATATGCGGTGACAGGAAATCATGAATATTACGCGGGCTTGGTTCACGCGGTTGATTTCATGGAGAAATCCGGCTTTACGGTGTTACGTGGCACGGCAAAGACCATTCATCCCCTGATCAACATTGCGGGGATTGATGACCGGGTCAAGGCGGGGTCAGCCGAGGAGACCGCCCTGCTCACTTCATTGCAAAACGGCCTGTTCACGCTCTTTCTCAGGCATCAGCCGGTGGTCTCGAAAAGGACGGCCGGGCTTTTTGATCTGCAACTCTCCGGGCACACCCACGGGGGCCAGATTTTCCCCCTCCACCTGATCACCTCCCGCATCTATCCGTTCTTTGCCGGATACTATGAGATTCAGAAAGGCTCCGCCATCTACGTCAGCCGGGGAACAGGGACGTGGGGGCCGCCGATACGCATCTTGGCGCCGCCTGAAATCACGTTGATCGAACTCACCTCCAGCGGTTCGGATTGAAACCACAAAGCAAGCTTTGCACTCCGGGATGACAAGCTCTGGCTTACTGAACCTGTCTTTTCCCGAAATCGGGTAGCCGTCTCAGCCCTGTCTTTTGGATCAGCCAGTCGAGGTCGGCGCGGGAGGACCAGTAGATGCCGTTTTCCCGCAACAGGGCCTCGGCCTTGGGGGTGACACCGTTGTGGGCGAAGAGCCAGAGGCGCACCGTGAGCGGGCGCTCCCCGTCGAAATATTCCCGCCCCTCGAAGTCCTTCAGTTTTTCGGCCAGTTCCATAAATTCTGTGACAACGTCGTCCCCGACCTTCCGGGTCTCCCACCATTTGCTCTCGCACAGCCATATCTCCGTGCCGGTCGAGGCGTACACGTCCACCTCGCTTTCCGACGACGCGTCGAGCCTCAGACGATGGCGGATGTCGTAGAACCGGATCGGCAGCGTCACATCCCGGTCGCTGTGGAAATATCTTCCGGGGAAGGTCCTGCGCTGGCCGTTCCAGAGAATCTGGGAGAGATAGATCTCGGCCAGATACCCTTTGTGGTCGCTGATCTGTCGTCTCAGAGTATCGTAGCGTTTAATTGTGTCGGTGACCACCTTCGCATGCCGGTTTCCCTCCACCTCGAACCTTCCCCAAGCCTTCAGAAAGTCAAGCAGGATCGGATCGTCGGTCTTGCGGAACCAGTCGCCCAGCTCCATGTATTCAAGCAGATCCCCCCGGGAGAGCCGGATCAGCACATCCCGGATCGTCTCGATGGGGACACGGGTCCCCTCCTTTTCGGCCAATCGTTGCCGGATGCGCTCCGGCTCGATCCGATCATCTGACTCGGTCGCGGAGAGATACAGCACCCATTTGGTGATGCCGTGCTCGTTGGTCCGTTCGATCCACTTTGTGACTTGGTCGTTCAATTCCGCCCAGATGAAGCCGGAGGAGAGATCCACGGCAAGCAGCCTGTTCAGCGTCTCCTCGGTCTCTATCGGTTCCCGTCTTTTGGCGGCCTGTCTGATCACCGCGGTGATATAGAACGGATTGCCGCCGCAACGATTGGACACCACCGGGGCCATGAGGTCGTCAACCTCGGCCTTGTAATGACGGGCCGCGCGTCGTGCCAGCTCTGTGCCCCAGTACTGGGTCATCGGCTCGATGGGTTCGCTGTCGAACCGGCCGAACAACGCCCCGCGGCCCAAAATCTCCTTGGCGAGGATGGACATGGCCGACCCGGTCACAAAGTGTGGACAGTTCGGCGACTCCACCGCCTCCTGCATGAAGCCGACGATGTCAAACTGCTCATGGGGCAGGCGGGTGTTCTGAAACTCGTCGAGAAACATAACGATGGTCCCGTCATGTACGTCGGCAATCTCCCTCGGAAGCCACAATGCCGTCTTCTCGGGAATTGGCATGTCCCGTTCCCTGAGCCCCTCCATCACATTCAGGATGCCCGCCGATTCCCCCGACATCGGCGTCTGGTTCCTCACAAATCTGATCAGTTCGGTGTACCGCACCTCCGACCGCATCAGGAATCTCGGATCCCGGCATCTGAAGGCGGTGTGCCAGCGTAGCAGATTCTCCACATACTCGGCTGCGAACTTCCAAACTTCCGTGGCGGTGTCTCGGAAGCTGTACCAGACCGGCACGACCGCCTTCGGATCGGTGTGGTCCTGCTCAAAGAAGAGCCGGTTCACCACCCGCTTGAATATCTCGGTCTTGCCCATGCGCCGCCGGCCCAGAAGGACGGTTGACATGGCCCGGCGTTCCCGGGCGTCGAGCGCGTAGGTGAAAAAATAGTCGATGAATTCCTGGCGGTCGGTGTAAACCGACTCGGGAACCAGTGTCTTTATGGCCTGTTCCATGGTTTTGCTTCCCGAACTAGTTCTATGATTCTGAATATCGGATATCACAGACCGAAAGCGCGAGGCTGTTCGATCTTCCCCAGAATATGTCATCGGCAATAATGCCCAACTCCTCTGTCATCTTTTCTTTATCAACCGGCATTGCCCGAAGGATCATTCCGACATGCCGGGCATATTCCTCATCGGCATTGACAAAAAAATCAAGATCGTCGGAATAGCGGTGTTGAAGATAACATCTACTTAATGCTGTACCACCGGTCAGATAAAATGGGGTGCCCAACAAAAAGATTGTCCGGAGTGCCAAACTTGCAGTTTGGCGGAGGCCCCGGTTTCCGGGCATGCCAAACTGCAAGTTTGGCACTCCGGAGCGACAAACAGGCACTCCGGAGCGACAAACATTTTGTTGAAAGCTCTAACGGATTTTGTGGTCAGTGGTCAGCGGTCATGGGCGAGCGGCCACATGCGGCCATCGGTCAACGACCGCTCGCCGCTCCTCGCCCTGATGCCCGGATTGGCAAATCTGAACCGTCATGTCGCCAGATATTGGCAATCCGGCGGAAGCGGGGCGGCCTCCGCCGCTTGGTTCGGATTGCCAAATCCGAACCGTCATGCCGAATTTTGCAATCCGGCAGCAGCAACACGAGATTTGCGGCCACGCCTCAACAAATCCACGCCGGCCTCACCCAATAGACAACATACATGATGAGCGCGGCATATCCGCCGCTCACCAAATCATCCAAGAGGATCCCCCAAGGGCCGTGCATGTTCTGATCAATCTGCTTGGCAGGGGGGATCAGCTTGAAAATGTCCAATATTCTAAAGAGCAGAAAGCCCCACAGCACCACTTTCCAGAGTTCCCCATACGGGTGGAAAAGTATCGGAACGATGAGATATCCCGCGACCTCGTCCAAGACAAAGTGTTTCGGATCCCTGGATTGCCAGTGATCCTGGGCCCACGGGGTTAACAGGTGATTTGCCGCACAGACCAGCACGAGCACCGCGACAAGGGCCGGCACCTGCATGTCAGCCGGCAGAAACCAGGCAATCAGAACATGGGCCAGCACACCTGCCAGTGTCCCGCAGGTTCCCGGGAAAAAAGGGGATAAGCCAAGCCCGAATGCCGAGCCGATGGCCAAGTAAACAGCATCTTTTTTGGAATTCGTTTCATTCATCAATGATCTGGGCCTCCCGAAGAAAAGACCGGATGTCCTGCCAAAATCTGTTCCAGTCTGGGGGACAGTCGTTATGTCCACAGTCATAAGCGATCAGCTTCCCTTGATCCGCGGCTTGACAGAGGGTCATGCTGTGGGTGAAAGGAATGATCTCATCCCTCTTTCCATGAATCAGAAGCACAGGGCTTGGATAGGCACTGATCACCGCGTGATTCAGATCCGGCACACAAGAAAGCAGGATATCAGTTTTTTTTGCCCTGTCAAGCGGTTTCAAAAGTGAAAATGAGGGTATGTCCCTTTTGTTTGAAGTTGATTCTGGGGCAACTGATCGGGTTTACACCCTTACAGTTTGAGCAACCATCCTAGTGGTCTATACTTAAGGAGGTTTCTGGTTTTTGTGGTTTCCGACACCATCATGAACCGCGGATGAACGCAGACGGCCTGTGTGCAGGGCAGGGTGCGGGCCCATCCGCGTCCATCCGCGGTTTGTTCCGGGAAGGAGTGCAGAAATGAGTGCGGAAATGAGCCCCTAGGCGATATTTTCGCGTTTCCGTTAGGCGCGAAAATATCGCCTAGGGGCTCATTTCCGCACTCCGGGTTCAAATGCAAAAAAACCGCTTCGCTTAATTTTTGCACTCCCCTGAAACACCACCCAGAGTCATTCCCAAACCCCCGCAATCGGTCCATCACAGTATTCACAACGCCCGCTTTTCAGGTGGGTCTCTGTGACAAAGAAGCCGGTTCTCACGATGACCCCCTTTCCGCAGGCCGGGCAGTGGGTGTGATTTCCCGGGTGCCCGGGGACATTTCCCACAAAGGGATATCGGATCCCCTTGGCCTTTGCAATCTCATACGCCCGCTCCAAGGTCGCGATGGGGGTGGGCGGGAGGTTCAGCATCTGATAATCCGGGTGGAAGCGGGTGAAATGGACCGGCACGTCCGGTCCAAGCTCCCCCATCACCCATTCCGCCAGATCGGTGAGCATCTTTTCGGAGTCGTTCAAGGTGGGAACCACCAAGTTCACGATTTCCAGGTGAACCCCCCTTTTGGCCACCTGTTTCATGCTCCGCAACACCGGATCCAGTTCCGCGGCGCAGACCTGACGGTAAAAATCCTTGCTGAATCCCTTCAGGTCAATCTTGATCGCATTGAGCACATCGCACATCTCATCAAGCGGGGCCTTGTTCATGAACCCGCAACTGATCAGGACATGGCGGCGATTCTGTTTGTGCCCGAGTCGGGCGATGTCGGTCAGGTATTCCGTGAAGACGGTCGGCTCATTGTAGGTGAACGCGATCACAGGCGCGTTGCGTCCACTCGCGGCTTGGACAATGCTCTTAGGGGGAACGAATTTCCCTTTAAAATCCTCGGGCCGAGCTTGGGATATCTCCCAATTCTGGCAGAACTTGCAAGAAAGCGGGCAACCGGAAGTGGCCAAGGAAAATGCCGAAGATCCGGGGAGGAAGTGATACAACGGCTTCTTCTCAATGGGATCCAGATGCACCGCAACGGGCCGGCCATAGACAAGACTTCGCAGGGTCCCGCCCACATTCATCCGCGCCCGGCATGCCCCGCGCTCCCCTTCATTGATCAGGCATTTCTGGGCGCACAACAGGCATTTGATGATCGGTTTCTCGTGGGCATGCTGGGTCCCCTGAATCTTGTCACTCGGCTGGTGACATGTCAAGCACCGGACCTCCTTGGCGTTTGCGGATATCCAATAGCGGGCCGGCGGCGCATTCCTGAGGATATCATCTGTGGCGGAGGAAAAAAGGCCGCCCCGGGCCTCGGTGACCCAATTTTCCAGCCACAGCGGAGAGGCCAACGCCATGCCCGCGCCGGCCAGCATCATGCTGTACCGCGATGCTTTTTCAAAGAACTCGCGCTTGGATAACATCTTCGCGGATCCAAGGCATACAGAATCTCTTCGGGGGTTGTTTTCAGAACGCATCTCTCACCTCTTCTTTCCCTTGATCATCAAGCCCTCTTCCCATTCCCGCGAAGAAACCCGGTATGGCCACTTAGGGAACTTCCAAAAGTTAATATACCCAGATCTCTGAGTCAGACATCCCCCTGTCCCTCAGGGGGAATGTCGCCAATGATTCCCCTCTTAAGAGGCTCAGGGAGGTGTCTGTATG
Source organism: Desulfobacterales bacterium (assembly GCA_029940115.1). GTDB lineage: Bacteria > Desulfobacterota > Desulfobacteria > Desulfobacterales > 4be13 > JAOZRQ01. The sequence goes on along the minus strand of JAOZRQ010000032.1, from coordinate 1,002 downwards.
GGTGGATTATTTATTGGGAAATCCCTTATGTTGGGTTTCTTTTTCCGATCATGGCGGTTCGCAGGAGAGACTTTTTACCGGAAACTTGATCATCAAAGTTTTGGGGGTTACGGAAACATATTCAAGGCCCTGCATCAGACAACTTGGGACATGTGACTGAACAACTTACCCATTTTTCTTGCTCTTGGAAGCCATCCCATCATGCTCAATTTGAATTGACAAATCCGGACCATCTGCCGGATTTGCCAATCTGGTCAAGGAAAGTTCTTCAGTCACGGATGATGATAGCGGATGATGAGATAATTGTCAAATATGGGGACTTTCCTTGTTGCCATTTCTTCTGAAATGAATCGGTTCATCTCACACCTGATGATGGGCCGGCACGGCAATAAGCGATTGGCCATAAATTCTTCCCGCACCATTTGCGTCTTTTCGTTTTTCCTTTTTTCGATATCAAAAAAAATGAAAGGAACGATTTGAAAAATCGTTCTACTTTGTTCGGTGTCTCAAACTCTTTTTCAACCTCAAGGAAATCAAGGGGAACGATTTGAAAAATCGTTCTACTTCCTCAAAAACGACACCTTGTGGCGATGGAGCTCCACTACGCAGGTTTTGTCTGCGTCCATCTGCGTCCATCTGCGGTCTCACATGATCAGCAAACCGCGGATGAACGCGGATGAACCTCTGATGCTGCAAGGTTGGTTCCCGATTTTTTTTGCGGCAAAGAAATTTCCGCACCGGGGCCCTGACAGTCGGGGGTTTACAGGGAGAAGGTGCCGTTTTTGAGTACTTCAGACAAGAGAGGGATACGCTCATGTCAACAACTTTCCGCACCACAATCCCACATGGACCGAAAAAATCAGCGGAATCCACGTTTGCCAATGTTGTCTGTGGTTTCAGGACGCAAAAGAGGCTGCTCAGTGCATCAAGTTGAAAGACAATGGATATTGAACCGCCGAAGGCCGAAAGGCAACGAGACCGCCATTTTTGCACTCCCTTGGT
>JAOZRQ010000849.1 GCA_029940115.1 Desulfobacterales bacterium | reverse complement strand
TCTGGAACCTGAAGTCTCCTTCAACGCCTTGGATAATCTGGAACCTGAAGTCTCCAATGCCTCGGATCTGAAACCTGAAGTTTTGGATGATCTGGAACCTGAAGTCTCCAACACCTCAGATGATCTGGAATATAAAATTTCCAAAAAACCAGATTATGTGGAATATAAGGTTTGCAATGCCTCAGAACCGGATGATTCAGGCGCAGAGCCAAGAAACGCGCAAGAACTTCTGAACCAATCGCTCACACGTTGTGAGGCATCCCAGGATTTCTGGCAGAACGGGGAGATCGAAAAGGCCCTTGCCGCGCTGGACCAGGCATATCGCCTAATCGCAGACGCGGAGACGGCGAATGATCCTAGGCTGGTTCGGCAAAAGGAGGATCTCCGGTTTATGATCTCAAAGCGCATCCTTGAGATATACGCGTCCCGCAATACCGTGGTGAGGGGAAATCATAACGCCATTCCATTGATCATGAACGAGCATGTCCAAGCGGAAATTGATTTTCTTGTGAATACGAGGGACAGAAAAGGAGGCTTTTTCAGGGAGGCGTACAGACGTTCAGGCAAGTACCGCCCCTTCATCATCAGGGAGCTTGAGAAGGCAGGCCTTCCAGTGGAGCTGTCATGGCTTCCCTTGGTGGAAAGCGGATTCAAGGTGGCCGCCATGTCAAGGGCCAGGGCGCTGGGGCTTTGGCAGTTCATCCACTCCACCGGGGCCAAGTTCGGGCTCAAGCGGACCAGATATGTTGATGAACGTCTCAACCCTGAAAAATCAACCCATGCGGCCATTGCCTATCTCAAGGAACTGCATCACATTTTCGGAGACTGGGCAACGGTGCTGGCCGCGTACAATTGCGGCGAGGGGCGGGTGCTAAAGGCCATACGGGGACAGAACCTGAACTACCTCGACAACTTCTGGGATCTGTATGAACAGCTTCCCCGTGAGACGGCCCGATATGTCCCCCGGTTTCTCGCCACGCTCCACATCGTCAACGATCCGGGGAGGTATGGGCTTTACTCGGTGACGCCGCTTCCCCCTGCGGAATATGAGATCGTGAGCGTCTCAAAGCGGATGCATCTGAAAGATATCTCCCGAATCACCGGTTCCCCCCAGAGCATGCTCAAGGAACTGAATCCTGAACTCCGTTACAACATCGTACCGGACCAGGACGGTTATCCGCTGAGACTTCCCTTGGGCAAAAGCGGGATGTTGCTTTCCAAACTCAACAGTGTGCCGGCCTCCCTGCCTGAAAGGTCCTTCTTTGTCCGGCATAGGGTCAAGCGGGGGGAGACGCTTTCATCCATTGCCCAGCGGTATCGTACCAGTGTGAAACGCATCCTCCGGGCAAACAAAATGAAGAAACGCCATTATATCGTTGCCGGGGAGACGATCCAGATTCCTCAGAAAAAAAGATCTGGAGGATACAGGAAATCCGTATCCCGGGTGTCAAGGCATGTGATCAAAAAAGAGGATTCGCTCTGGAACATCGCCAAGCGATACGGCACGACCATAAAGAAACTCCGCGCCTTGAACAAACTGTCCCATGAGAGTCTTCGTGTAGGCCAAGTCCTGAAAATACCCGGTGCCAGAAAATCTGTCACAAAGAGACGTCTGAAAATAAATGAGCTGAAATGCGGTGATGTCCCCTGTGAAATGGCAAATCGGCTTCCCCGCTGAAAAGTTTGCCGCTTTGCGCGAGCCTTCCTTCCCCTGACACACAAAGCAAGCTTTGTGCTCCGGATAGTCGCTGGCCCCTGCTCGGTTTCGGATTGCCAAACCATTCCGGAGTGCAAAGCTCGCTTTGTGCGAGCCTTCCCAATCATCCTTCCCCTGACACACAAAGCAAGCTTTGTGCTCCGGATAGTCGCTGGCCCCTGCTCGGTTTCGGATTGCCAAACCATTCCGGAGTGCAAAGCTCGCTTTGTGCGAGCCTTCCCAATCATCCTTCCC